>DATDUE010000024.1:0-7471 GCA_035290505.1 archaeon
ATATTTAACACCCACATGGTGGGATTTTTAATTTAATGAAAAAATATATAAGGATGTTATGGGAAATTAGTGGGATTTACAAAAGTTGAAAAACAACAGCAAAAATCTTTTTATTCAGGCAAAGCCAAAAACAATTCATGAAGCCACTATATATCAGCATATTTGCCATAGTAGCAATTGTTTTTCTCTATCTTGCAGGCGGGTTTTTCAGCGAACAGTGTGTGAGCGTAGGCAAAAACAAAGCCTGCTGGAAGACAATACCTGCGCAGGTGAACAGCACGCTTTGCCCCGCAAACAATACATGCATAGCAGAGCCCTACCTCCAGCAGCATAATGCTATTGTTGATTCTGTGGTACTTGCATGCGCTGATGCAAAAAAAGGTGATTACGCCGACGACAAACTGAACAAGCGCATAGAAGAGGTTATTAAAGAGGCGTTTAGTTATGACATGGATGCAAGGCAGCTCTGCGAGCAGCCCGGAATGATTTTAACGAAAAGATTTTATGAATAGTCAGAAGCTAAATGCAGGGATATACCTTTCTTTTGGTTTTAATTTTCTTTCTTCTTCAAGACATCTGGGGCATTCTTCTGACTGGATTTCAAGCAGGCTGTCATCAGGCAGCAGCGGGCAAAAGCCCGTATGATATATTTTTTCGCTGAAGTCTTTGCTGTATATATTGCCATCTATGCGGCAGAATTTCAGAACATCATCAATATATTTTCCGTACACGAAGAACCAGTCTATGACTGCCTTTTTACCCAAGTCATATCCAGCTTTTTCAGATTCTATATGCTTGTGGTCATCGATAGCCTTCGTAATTTCTGACGGTGTCATAAGAGCACCATATTTAACTATATCTATGGCTTTGTCTGGTATATAAAATTTTTTTATTATGAAAAATAGTCAATATCTAAACAGTTTCATCTGGTTTTTGTCGATGAACTTCTTTCTTTATTCAAAGCCCCCGGAGGGAGTCGAACCCTCGACCTTCTGCTGTCTTTACCCAAAATAATATTTTTACTTATTCTTTTGGGGTTCGCCAAGACCTGCACACAAATGCGTCTGACGACGCCAGTCGTTTTTTGCGCAGGGATTGGTTTACAAGGCAGATGCTCTACCAAATGCTCGGTCATCCCAATCTTCTTGTAATATCTTATGAACACCTGTTCTTTGGGGTTCGCCAAGACCTTTCTTACAAGAAAGGGATTGGCCACTGAGCTACAGAGGCATTGTTTGAGTTGCTTTATTTTGCAGCCCATAATTTAAAAACATTAAGAATCCCAGTATCCTGATCGTATAGCGGAAATTCTTTCAAGAAATTCGTCCCTGTAAGGTTTTTTTTCATTTCTTAAAAACATGTCCCTTACAGGTCTGAGGACTTTCTTTACGCTTTCCGGCAGGAAAGAATGCGGCCTCTTTATTAAGCGCTTTGTGAAACGCTTTGCAATTTTCATGTAATAATCAAAATCGCTTTCTGAGTGCTTGATGTCCAAGAATTTGTTGTCTATTTTATCCCAGCCGTTTTTTCTGTAGATTCCGCTTATGCTGTCCTGATGCGTCATGTAATAAGTAAGAAAATCATCTATATATTCTATGCCAGAGCCGGTTTCTATGACTGTTTTAATCAGCCTGAGAGACATATCACAGTCCTCGCCATAACCAATCCTGCTGTCATAAAAACCAGTTTCTTTCAGGATGTCTTTGGAAAATAAAATTGTATGATGCGGAAAGCTTCTTGAAATTCTTGTCTTTTCATAAAGCGTTTCAGCGTCAGGAAAATCAAATCCACTCGATTCTCTTATTATTCTGTAGTTTTCATCAATATTACAAATGTTGCCAAAAGCAAGAGCATACTCTGGGTTTTCTTTTATTTTTTTTATTCTCTGGCTGATACTATTTTCTGTGAGCAAGTCATCTGAATGCAGCACGGTGAAATATTTTATTGTGCTTTCATCAAGAAGCATATTAAATCCGTGGTTTATCGCATTTGATGCCGTGAGCTTCTCGCCTTTTGGCTTTTCCCTTCTCGCGTAAACTATTCTTGGGTCTTCTTTTGAGTGGAATTCAACAAGTTTTTTTGTCCTGTCGCTTGAGCCATCGTCTACAATAAGATGAATATGATTTCTGTATGTCTGCCACCTGACGCTGTAGATGGTTTTTTCTATCATATGTGCCCTGTCGCGCGTTGGCGTTATCACTGCCACAACCATGGTTATTACTAAAATGCGATATTTTAAATAATCTTTTATTTCATTAGTTGGCATGGGCAAAGTGATTGGAACCGATAAAGATATTACAGTACTTAATACTCTGTCTGATTCCGCTTATGATAAGTTTTGTAACGTGCTTGGATTGCCGGAAGAAGAAAGAGACCTTTATTTTGTAGAAAAGGCGTATAAAGATATTCACGAAGAGCTTCTAAGAATAGTTTTTCCTTCTGCGAATAGTTACAGATGCCTTAACAAAGGAGGGAAAAGAACAGGAAGGATTGAGAAATTTATTCTGGAAACTGTTCTTGTGTATGATCCACGGGCTACAATGCATACTGACAGATATGTGCTTGAAATAAATGAAGATCCGGATGATTGCATGGGTGGCTTAAAGGTTTATATTGACATGGAAGACCCAAAGAAAGTTGGGGAAGGGGCTGAAAAGGGCGAAATATTTAGAAGACTTCAGCATAGAGCCACCGAATTAAGAGATATGGGCAAATTTGATATAATTTTTAAATCAATGAGCTACGTCAGGGAGAAATACAAAGCCTATATATGAGATTTTAAAAATTATTTATAATTCTGCAGCCTTAATAATGCAATGGCAATAGACCCTTTTTCAATTTTGATACTGTTCAGCCTCACAATAGTTGTCGGTTACGTGGGCTCATACATATTCTCAAAGACAAGGATACCTGACGTGATTTTGCTTTTGTTCTTCGGCATGATAGTCGGACCGCTCTTTCATCTGGTTGATACAGCGATATTTCTTACAATATCGCCGTTTCTGGCCGCTCTTGCCATATTAATAATTCTTTTTGACGCGGGGCTGAACATGGACTTCTACCAGATGGTTCATTCCTTCTCGAGAAGCATGTTTTTGGCAGTTCTGGAAATACTTCTCGGCATTGTTGTTGTTGCGTTCGTCTCCATGCAATTATTTGGTTTTGACTTGCTGCGAGGGATGCTTCTCGGCACGATACTCGGCGGCACGAGTTCGGCCATAGTCATAGTTGTTGTCAGCCGGCTGAAAATGAACGAGAAGGCAAAAACATTTCTTAATCTCGAATCAATTATTACAGATCCGATGGTTGTTGTTATTGCCATAGTGCTCATTGGCATGATAACGCAGTCAGCTGTCCAGTCGCCCGTGAATAGCATTCTTGCGACATTCTCCATAGGCGCTGTGCTTGGCATTTTAGCAGGCGTGATATGGCTTATCGTTTTAGACAGATTGCACGGCAGGCCGTTCGACTATATGCTGACATTGGCTGTGCTTTTCCTGCTCTATACATTTGTTGAATCCACAGGCGGAAGCGGCGCAATAGCCGCCCTGCTTTTCGGCCTTGTCTTGGGCAACGGATTAACATTCTCGAAAATACTGAAAAGCAAGAAGCGCGAGGGCTTCGGGCATCTGCTAAGGACTTTCCAGTCAGAAGTGTCTTTCTTTATCCGTTCCTTCTTCTTCGTCTATCTTGGCCTTATAGTATCGATAAATCCGACTTATCTTATATATGGGATAGGCATTTCTGTGCTGCTTATAATAACACGCATAGCAGCCGTACAGCTAAGCACAATAAAAATGGGGCTGACAAAGCTGGAAAAGAACATATCCATGCACATGGCTCCGAGAGGGCTTGCTACTGCGGTATTGGCGCAGCTGCCCATATCTTACGGCATCGCGGGCGCGCAGATATTCTCCGACATCGCTTTCGTTGTTATTCTGGCTACAATGATTTACACTACCATAGCTGTGAAAATATGCAGCAAGGAAAAGAAGCCAAAAAAGCCGGACAGCAGCGAGGAAGAAGTTCACAAGGAAGAAAAGCACGAAAAGAAAGGGAAGAAGAAATGAGGCTTTTCAGATGCTCTTTTTTTCATTCGCTTTAAGAGTCTCTGTTCATAGTTAAACAAGAAAACAATACTGACATGATTCTTGTTTAGCTATAAGGAGTCCAACAAAATTATATCCTGAATCTTTTGTTGGACGACTATAAGTTTATAAAATTTGCTAACATAATAACTGCTATGCTTATGAAGGCAAATATTTATGAGATAGAAGTTACAGTCAAACAAGAAAAAGATATATCTCAAGAAAGAAAAAATTCATATTCATGTCTTTCTGAAAATGTTAAAGACGCACTTTCAATGATAGAAATGCCTGAAAATGCAGATTACTTTACCATTTCGGTTACAAGAACTTCAAAAGATAGTCAGATATACATATCTCCCGGTATTGCTAAATTAATTAGGGAAGGGGAGAAGAAATAAGATTTAAATAATAAGTGGTGTAATTAAAATTATGGAGATATTTACCGCAGTAATACAGAAAGAAGAAAATATGTATGTTGCCAAATGTCCAGAGGTTGGCACAGTTAGCCAAGGGTATACAATAGAAGAGGCATTGGCCAATCTAAAAGAAGCCACCGAGCTTTATCTGGAAGAGTTTCCGCTCAAGGAAAAATCCCATCCGATTCTAACAACATTTGAGGTGGCTGGTGTTGAAGAAGCTTAGAAAGATTTCTGGAAAGGAATGTGTCAAGATTCTTTGCAATAAATTTGGATTTTCAGTTATAAGACAAAAAGGCAGTCATACAATTCTTCAGAAAGAAACGTCTGAGGGCAGAATAGGTACAGTCGTTCCGATGCACAATGAGATAAAAATTGGAACGCTGAAAGGAATTCTTGAGCTTGCAAATATCAAGGAAGAAGAATTTGCAGAATATTTATGAATCATTCAGTTCTCCCTGTTGTCATAAACCCATTTCGACTTGTTTTTCCTTTCGTTTTCTGTGGCAGCAATAACGTTTTTCGCCAGCAGTTCAGTCTCTTTAAGATAAACATCGCCCAGAACGGTTTTCTTGTCTTCGTAGGTTGAGACGCTTATGGAAGACATCGCATACATATTGCTGTATGGTGGAAACAAAAAACCGAAATGGTTAAGTGTCATGAATAAATTGCTGATTGCCATGCTCGCGCCTTCCTCATGCCCTGTCACAATGATTCCTGCTATCTTGCCCTGAAAACGCCTCAGCATCCCGCTTCCTAGTATTTCTGAATCAGCTGTCAGTTCAATAAACTTCATGTGTTTTTTATTGAGTTCTGCATCCTTTGGAGTTTTCGGATTGGCAGGACTCAGGCTTCCGTCCATGCTTATGCAGCGGTCAATAAATGTTTTCATCAGCGTCGAAATATTGAAGTTGTTCACGGGCGTCGCGAATATTATAGCATCGGCGTCAATCAATTTCTGATAAAGAATCTTTGTCATGTCATCGTTCGGATAGCACGAGCATGGGTAATGGCACTGCGTGTTCGTTGTAGAATAGCAGGCTTTGCAGTATTTGATGTCGTATTTTCTTAGTGCAATTAGCTCTGTTTCTGCGCCCAGTTTTTTGCAGTGGTAGAGGCATTTTTTTAATAATTGTTCTGAGTTAGACGACTCCTGCGCCATATCTCTTTCATCTCTGGCAGAAGAAGAAATGCCAAGCACTTTTATCTTTCCTTTTTTTTCTGATAATTTTTTAGCTTCTTTTATCGCTTCATCTCTTACTTTTTTGAACATATCAAGTGTCTTTTTGTCTATGGAGAGTTTTTTCATAAGTTCGGCGTCTTTCATCATAATCAATGTTTTTTCAAATTTATAAAAGAAGAGCACCAAAAATAATTGAAATAAAAATTGAAATGGCTTTAATAAAGCCATTTCTTTTCAATTTTTTAGATATTGACAAATAAATAAAATTGAAAGAAAAAAATAAAAACTCCCAAAACTCGTAATTTTTTCCGTTCCTTTTTGTTATTGGCTTATTTTGCCGATGCCAAAGCTGCAATAGCCTTTACAGCAACTATAATAGCTGCCGGGGCGACGAACACAGCGATGTTACGGACAATACTACCTATTATTGTACCCAATGGAGGCAATAACCCATTTATTGCCACAAATCCTGCTGTGCCTGCCACTATCAAAGCTACTGATGCTATGAGGAACGGTGTGGTTTCTTTCTCCGAAATGTTCAGGAAACCGACTACAACACCCAATATCACGAGCAATAACGACACTCCTGCTATGTCCACAAAGGCTGTGGTTGGTGTTATTGGTTGTATAAACGGGGCGATCACTCCGGCCGCTATTGCTATGATTACCGAGACGATATAGGCGTATTCCCCTATTTTCGCACTCTTCATTTTTTTGCACCTATTTCTAATAGCACCCAATTAGTATATATAATTTTCGCCTTTTCCGAAAGCTTAAATAGTGGTAAATTTGGCTATATCGTGATTTTCGGCGGCGGGATATCCATATATCTATGGATATCCCTACAGTTAGCAGTATCATCATAAAAAGATGATACTGCTCCCGCCGAAAATCACTTTTAAGAGGTTTTTGGTTATTTTCTTGATATGGTCGCATTTGAGAAGTATTTTGACCCTGAAAAGCCCACAGTAAGGGAGATAAAAGAAAAACATGGCAGCAGAATCAGGGATTACAGCACTCATAAGGGCATGTCAGGCAGGGATGTGGCTGATGCCATTGCCAGCCTGCCTCATGATTATGCCTTAATCCTGCCGCTGCCGGAAAACAAAGACAATTATTATGATGCAGGCGCTGTCTTTTGCAAGGGCAAAAAACAGATACCCCTTGACACGCCTTCAAGATTCAAGAAATTCGGGCCAGAAATCAATATTATTGGCTACAAAACCGCCATGAAGGATATAAGGGAAAACAAACTGACAATAAAAAAAGCCTTCAGGCAGGCCTTTGCCAGCAGCGAGACAAAGGAAAGGCTGCTTTCTTATCTGCATCGCGGCTTTGGCTGGTGGGATGTCGCGACAAAGACTCACAGGATAATACCATTTGACGTGCCACCAGAAGGGCAGATGTATTTTGATTTGTACAAAAAGAAGATGTCCATAGACTATCAGCTTGCAGACTCTTTTGCGTCAATACCCTCATTTAGCAAGGAAGAAAAATACAAAACAAAGATATGGGTCCTTCCTGTGACAGACGAATATCTCATAGAATGGACAAAGATGACATGGGATTGCAATTGCGAGGACAGCATGTTCAAGGAAGCCCGCTCAAAAATCAAAATAGGCGATGAGTATGATATAATTTTCAAGTATTCAAACTCCGAAACGCCCATGTGCAGGCATATCTGGGCAAATATCCTGAAATCAGAAGAGCATTCAAAAACCGATAATAAGCCGTTCAGGATAGAATATCTTAAACCAAAAGGTGATATGAGAAAGCACTGGGGC
>DATDUE010000025.1:0-3554 GCA_035290505.1 archaeon
GATTAACAGACGACGAAAAGACGCATCCGACGCAGGACGTGTCTTTATGGACGCAGAGTGGGCACGCCTCTTCCAGCGTCTTCGAGCCCATGTTCGAGATGGTCTGGACGAATGCTAAGCCGGTGAAAAATTAGGGGGATAAAAATGGAACTCAGAGAACTTTTAAAAAAGAAAAGAGAAATAGAGCATTATATGAAGCCTTCTGAAGCGAAAGATGATTTATATAAAGCATTTGACGAATTTCACAGATTTATGAAAATTAACTATCCTCCCATGGAAGATGTGTCTTTGTTTCTAAAAACAACAGTTACGAAGGATATTATAGAAGCATTTACGCCGAGCTATGAAATATACAGAAAAGAATATCAATCAAAAACCGGGAAAAAATTAGAGCCGCTTCAAGTATAAATGAAATTTTATTTCTTCACCGCGAAAACATAAACAACCCTGTTTATTCCGCTGACTTCATTGGTTATGCGATTGCTCAGTGTTTTTGAGAAATCAGCATCCCAGACAATCTTGCCGTCCAGCCTTAGCTCTATTTCTGCCGGGTATGAATACGTCCTTTCATCACCCTGCACGCCCACGCTTTTTATGTCATATATTCTCGCTTCAGCCATGTCGTATGTTATCTTAGCTTTTTTCAGCTCTTCTTTGAGTATTTTATCGACTTCTATCGCAAGTTTCTTCAGCTCTTTGTTCATACAAATCAGAATTCAAAAATCCTTAAAAACCTATAAATACCGCCTGAAAAATAATTAAATATGGAGCTGCTTTTGCAGATAGGACTCAGCGTCATTCTCGGCTCACTGATAGGAATAGAAAGGGAATATCATAAAGGGAAGATAGGCATCGGCGTGCGCACAACTGCTCTCATAGCCCTGACAGGAACGCTTTTCACTTATTTTGCTGTCGAATATTCAATGCCGTTTATTGAAGCTATTGGCGCAATTATAGCAGGCGGCTTTGCCCTGTTTATTTTCTGGTACCGTGTTAAAGAGCAGAAGCATCACATCGGCTTGACAACATCGGCAGCTATAGTGCTTACATATTTTATCGGTGCGATGATTGCCTTAGGGCTGGTAAAAGAAGCCATAGCGATATCTGTCATAATTTTTGCATTGCTTTTCTCTAAGCAGCAACTGGTGAAAAAAATAAAGAGCCTGACAGAGAAGGAAATAATCAGCGCTATAGAATTTTTAATCATAGCATTCATTATCTATCCTTTCATTCCCGAAGGAGAGTTTTTTTTCGTTAATCTAAAGCAGGTATGGGAGATTGTTCTTCTCGTTTCAGTCATTTCTTTTGTAGGCTTTCTTGCAGCCCGCCATCTTGGCAGGCGAAAAGGAATAATAATTGAAGGCATGCTCGGCGGCATTATAAGCAGCGCAGCGTCAACTGCTGCTTTAGTCAATCAGTACAAGAAAAACAGGAAAATAGAGAATGTTTTTGTGATAGCGATTATGTCTGCCATGGTCATAGCGCTTTTGAGGAACTTTCTGCTTGGCTTTATTATTTCGCAGGATATAAGCATATTGCTGCCTTTCGTGAAGTTCATAATAATTTCCATATTTTTTGCCGCCATTTCTTTTTTTATTCTCTATAAACATCTTCCGAAGAAAAGAAAAATGAAAAGCTTGAATATTGAAACGCCTTTTGCAATAAAGCCAGCGCTTTATTTTGGCATAATATTTCTTGCCATTCTTGCTGCATCAAAAGCCGCTATTTTCTATCTCGGAAATACAGCAATTTTGCCCGTGAGCCTTTTAGCCGGTTTGGTTAGCAGCGCGGGCGTGGCTGCTTCCTCTTCTTTGCTGTTCATAAACGGCTCGATAAGCCTTTCATTCTTCATAGAATCTATTGTTTTGGCAAGCATCGGCAGCATGCTGAATGACATCATTTATTCCTATGCCCTCGGCGAAAAAAAACTTGGCAAAAAGCTGATGAAGTATATCATTATATGGATTGCGCTGATAGTTGCTGTTAGTTTTATTTAATCTTTTCTTCCTAATTTCTTTCTATGTACCAAGAATTAATAAAAAAAATCAAGTCAGGCAAAATAAAAACCTCGCAGCAGCTGGAAAACGAAAAAATCGCATTCGCAAAAAATCATATGTTATTGAAAATACCGAAAAACGCAGAAATTATTGCCGAATGCAATGACAAAAAAATCATAAAATTCCTGCAGATGAAGCCAACAAGGACGCAGTCAGGCGTGGCAAATATTGCTGTCATGTGGATGCCAGCTAAAGCTGGCATCAAAAAAGACGAACTTCGTTCGTCATACGCATCTTGCCCTGGCAAATGCATCTATTGCCCGCAAAAAGATAACGTGCCGAAAAGCTACACAGGCACAGAGCCGACAACTATGAGGGCGATAAGAAATAAATTTGACCCTTATGAGCAGATAAAAAACCGATTAAAGCAACTGAAGGCAACAGGCCATCCGACAGATAAGTGCGAATTGATTATTATGGGCGGCACGTTTCTTTCCACACCAAAAGAGTTTCAGGATAATTTCGTAAAGCGCTGCTTAGACGCATTCAATGAAAAAGCTAGCAGGGGTTTGAGCAAAGCGCAAAAATTGAACGAAAAAGCAAAGCATCGCTGCGTTGGGTTAACAATAGAAACAAGAGCAGACTATTGCAAAAAAGAGCATATCGAACAGATGCTGAAATTAGGCTGCACAAGGGTTGAGATTGGTTTGCAGTCAACAGACGACAAAATATTGAAAAAAATAAGGCGCGGGCATGGCACAAAGGAAAACATAGAAGCGATAAAATTGCTGAAGGAAGCAGGATTAAAGGTATGCGCCCATTTCATGCCCGGCTTGACAGGCCTGAATAAACTGGATATAAAAAAAGAGCTGCTAATTTTCAAAGAATTGTTCAAAAATCCTGATTATCGGCCTGATGAATTGAAAATCTATCCATGTCTTGTGATAAAAGGCACGGAATTATATGAATTATGGAAAAAAAAGAAATATCAGCCGCTAAACAAAGAACAGATGGTTTTGTTATTGAAAAAAATTAAGAAAGCCGTGCCAAGATATGTTAGAATAAAAAGAATAATGCGCGACATCTCGGAAAAAGAAGTTGTTGCAGGGCCCGGAATAACGAATTTGCGCCAGCTTGCTGCTGCGCAATGCAGCTGCATACGCTGCAGGGAAATAAAAAACAAAATTCCAGAAAAAGCAACAATGCAAAAAATTGTTTATGATGCTTCTGGCGGAAAGGAGATTTTTTTGAGCTATGAGGACAGAAAAAACGATTTGCTGCTGGGCTTTTTGCGTCTGAGAATTGATAATGATGCTAAAGTTCGAGAGCTTCATGTTTACGGGCCTTCAGCAGAAATAGGCAAAAAAGGAAAAATACAGCACAAAGGCTATGGCAAAAAGCTGCTGAAAGAATCCGAGAAAATAGCAAAGAAAGAAGGTAAAAAGGAAATATATGTCACATCAGGAATTGGTGTGCGGGAATATTACAGAAAATTGGGATATATGCAAAAGGGATTTTATATGGTGAAAAAATTATGATGATATTTCTACTTATGGC
>DATDUE010000026.1:0-9875 GCA_035290505.1 archaeon
CATTCTTCTCAGGAAAAAAAGAAAGGCGATAATTGTTGATCCTGAGGACAAGGACACGACAGAGGTGTGAATATGGGTATATTCAGAAAAGAGGGAAAAAGAACATACGAAGCTGACATTATGTGCTCGAACTGCTCCAATGAGGAGAACGTTGAAATAAAAAAAGGCATGAAGATTGAGGCGTTCTGCAAAAATTACACATGCCCCGAATGTGGATGCAGGGCGATGCGAAAAGAAAGCGAATGCGACTGTTGAAATGGTGATATTATGCGTATATATGACGAGCTTGAGGAGAGCAGGGAAATTTATGCCAGTAAAAATAAGAACAGCCCTGAATTTGAAATGGCATCCAGAAAATTCACTAAAGGCATGAAGCTGAAAAAAATAACGACAGAAATAGAGCGAATAGAGCAGTTCGATTTATACAGGTTTTTTAAAAAATACGGCAAAATAAAGCAGTCGCAGATAAAGTCTGACAGGAACTGGGGCTGTTATTTCAGCGAGGCGGTTATTCTTTACAATGATTATGTTGTTGAAATTCACTGTGACAGAACAGACCCTTTTGACAGGGGAACATGGATGACTGTTCACCACAAGCGCATGCCTGAAACTATTAAACTTCCTGATATAATCAAAGAATGGAGAATAAAAAACAGCGTTTTCCGCGGACAGCAGTTCACTTTTCCTGACATCCAGAAGCCGAAGATGACAAAGGCGCAGTTTGTCAATGACGCGGAAAAAAAACTGATAGAAGAGAACACGCTGCTTTTTTTCAGGAATATGAAGGAAATAAGAAAAAGAAACATAAAAGCAAAGCGCGGCATTATTTTGTACGGCAACCCTGGCAACGGCAAAACTTCCATCTGCCGATGGATTTCCAAAAGCCTGCCGGGCGTGACAAGGATATGGATAACCTGCTGGGACATAGAAAGCGAGAACGTATCCGATTTATTTGAAATAGCCCGCAATTTAGCACCTTCTGTCATATTCATGGAAGACATAGACACTGCAGGAATCTCGCGCCGCGCCACAGGAAGAATGAACCCGCTTCTGGGAAGGCTTCTGAACGAGATGGACGGGCTGGAAAGGAATGACGGTGTTGTTGTCATAGCCACGACAAACAATATTTATGCCTTAGATGAAGCACTGGCCAAAAGGCCGGGAAGGTTTGACATGAAAATAAAAATCGGTAATCCCAAGCCGCATGTCGTGAAGCGCATCACAGGGCATGCGGATAACATAACGCTTGCCGAGGCATTCCGCAGGAAGGAAGACAGGATTTATTACGAAAAAATACTTAGGAGAGAGTATATGCAGTCAAAAAAGCAGAAATCGCCGCTGCATTATATCGGGTGATAATTATGATGCAAAAATTGTGGTATTATGGACAAAGAAATGATAAAGAAATTGAAAGAAGCGATGAAAAAAGAAGATGAAAGACTGAGAAAACTGCTTCCGGAAGTGAGGAAGCTTAATGACAGTGACCTGCTAAAAATCATAGAGGTATTTGACTGTTGCATGGAATGCTGGAATGTTGAAGGTGCAGCAAAATGCAAATACCAGAAAATCAGGAAAAAAATAGGTCTGAGCGATTGCAGCTGTTTAGAAATAGCGAAACGATATAAACTGGAAAAGAAGTGAACAATACGAAAAAGAGCCACAAAGGAATCCTGCTGACAGCCATAAGCGCTTCATTCGTTATATTGGCGCTTAAAACAGAATTGTTTTCCGGAACAGGACCGATGCCGTTTATGCTCAGGTTTGCGTTTGCGGCGCCGATTTTTTATCTGAGTTTAAATTTGGCGCTAAGAAGGAAGGGTCGGTATTGATTGAAAGAAAAGGAGATGACAGCAATGCTATCAAAGCCGCAGTCAAAATATGTAAAAAACAAGATTAAGGGTCTGGAGTTTAATGAAAAGAATAGGTTTTATATCGATGACCTGCTTTGTCTTGAAAGAGCCGCTAAAGGCCAGCCTGGTGGCTGTGCTGGGGCTATGAGAGCTCATTCAATAGCAGAAAGATACCCGAAGGAATGCAAGGCCATAAAAGACGAGTTATATCCATTGTGGAGAGAAGATGAGAAAAGGGGAAGAATGCTCGAGCTCTGTGAAGAGAGAAAGATGGCAGCCGAAGAGAAGAAAGAACTCAAAGAAGATAGAAAATTGTGGGCTTCGCTCGGCGGCAGAAATAAAATGAGGCGAAGAAAATGATAGAAATTATTTTGAAGCAAACTCTTGTAATGTTCGGCGGGCTATTGATTGCTGGCATTGCGCTGAACAAATTATTTGATATAAGAATCAGGTGCCGGTACAGTATTGTGAAAAATAAGAGATGAAAAGGTAGATAAAAATGGCAAAAATTTTGAAAGAAATGAATCCGCAAAAAACATTCCAGTTGGCAAAAAAGCATTATAAGGATGCTGGGCCTATTGCAGGCGTATACCAAATATACAAATATAATGCATACGAAACTTATCTTAACTGCAAGAAAGCTGCGACAGAAGCTGTTATTTCTCTATTATCAGAAAAAGGGATACAAACGCCAAAAGTAAAGGATTATACGAAATTGGACAGGAAGGATGAAATAAAGGAAATATGTGACAGACTGCGAAGCCTTGAAAAGAAGGACATGAAAATAAGGGAAAGAAAAATACTAAAGCAGTACTTTGGAATTCTTGATAATTTTGACTGCATAAAAGACCTTGATTCATTTTTGCTGGATTACATCATCAAAGACACAGAAAAATTGATTAACAGTATAAATGGACTGATAACAAATGAAAAAAATAAAATGCCATGATGCTTTAATACGCCATAAAAATACCACAGAAAAAAGCAGGATATTCTGCGATGAGATTGAATTAATGAATAACCATCTTATGTTCTACAAAAATGGCAGCCTTGTTTTCAAGGTGTGGTTGGGAAAGAAATACAATAACGCAAAAAAGGCTTTGGAAGCTGTCGGTATTGAAAAAGGATATGAGTAAGACCTTTCTTTCTACTTTGTTCTTTGGGGTTCACCAAGACCTAAGTAATATATTTATTACCTAGGAGATAATTACCTTCTTTTTTATAATATTTCTTTCTGTTCTTTTGGGACATACAAAGACCTTTTCTTTCAAGAAAAGGGATTTGTTATGGACTGGACGGGATTTTCACCAATCATAATATTGCGAAGCCCAATGTTCTTTGGAGTTCGCCAAGACCTTTCTTTCAAGAAAGGGATTGGCCTTGAACCCGCAACCTCTTGCTATCTTATGAAACTTTTTTCTAAAAAGTTTCTTGCAAAGCAAGCGATCTGCCACTTTCACGAATCCCTCTCATATTTTTTCTTTTCCCAAGGGTTTTCTTTAACCCTATGAAGTGCTTTGCACTTCAGTCTGCTTGAAAAGAAAAGGCTTAAAGGGATTTGCATTGATCTACCAGCCCATTGTCTTTGTTATGTATTTCTATTTTAAATATCTTCGGGCTGGTTTGGATTTTTAATGAAGTGCGAATATTTGGCTTTCTATCATGTATTATCTTGCACTGTCGTTAGAACTTTTGCAAGTTCTGTTGTAAACTTTTTCAAAATTTAATTTGAAAAAAATTTAGGAGGTGATCCAGCCGCACGTTCCCGTACGGCTACCTTGTTTATCGAGCAACGACTGGTTATCATACGGAAAACATCAATGTCAAGCCGACATTTTATCATCTATTTTCCAATCAATTCGCCCACTCGCCACTTATATCGAAAAAATCAGCTGCCTGATTTTTATACGACTTAGCCCTCCTTGCGGAATCTCGGTTCGAATTATTCAGCATAAGCCTCACCAGGACTCTACTCAGATGGCTTGACGGGCGGTGTGTGCAAGGAGCAGGGACGTATTCAGCGAAAGATGATGACCTTCGCTTACTAGGGATTCCGGCTTCACGAGGGCGAGTTTCAGCCCTCGATCCGAACTAAGCACAGGTTTAGGGGATTGGCTTCACCTTACGGTGTTGCATCTCATTGTCCTGCGCATTGTAGGCCGCGTTTTGCCTCAGGAAAGCACTATGTTTCAGGATTTTGTCGGGATGCATAAACCCGATCTTATCCATGAACATATTCACTTTTTCAAAGCCTATTATCTGGAGTCCGTACATGTTCTTGTATCTCCAGCAACTAGGCTTTATCTCCATTGATCTAAGCAGAAAATCTATTTCATCTCTTATTGTTTTATTTGCGACATGAAATCCTATTTTAGGATATGTATATTTTTTGTTGGGTTTTTTCACTGTTTTATTTGTTACCCATCCTTCAGAATCCATCCAACCTCTTATATAAGCAGCTCTCACTTTGATACTGGAATTCATTACTTGATAAGGAGTTTTCATTAAAAATGTTTTTTCTTTATCAGGAATTCTAAGATCGTTTTTAAAATATGTAAAAACTTTTTTTGAGTTTATCCTGCTTCTATATGTTATTTTTCCTTTTACGGTTTTCATAGGAGAAATTACAGGAGTCACACCAAAAGCCTTTTCAAATAAATTTTTTATGACTTTTTGATGAAATTCTATATTTTCATCGATTATGGAAATTCTTTTTTCAGAAAGATTTCCATCACCGCCTATTAAACCTGTAAGATAGGAAATTTCTGGATTCATGAATTTATTTCTCAATTTAGATTTATAAACTGATTAGCTAGAGCGCCAGAAAAGTGAAAAGTGTTCGCACTTTTCCTGATGTAGCCCAAGGAATTTCAGGCCGTACTGACCTGCCGTCGCCTACTCCTTCCTCTCACTTAGCGCGAGCAGTCCCGTTAGAGTGCATGTCTTCCGGAGAAAACATTAGCAACTAGCAGCGTAGGTCTCGTTCGTTTCGTGACTTAACACGACACCTTTACCGAGCTCCTTCTTTATAATATATTTTCTTTTTCAAAAGAAAAAGCTTCACGGCACGAACTGACGACGGCCATGCAGCACTTCTCAGCTTGTCAGGTAACCCCTTCAGAGTGACCCTCATCCTGCTGTCTTCCCTGGTGAGATGCCTGGCGTTGAATCCAATTAAACCGCAGCCTTGGTGAGAACAAAGCCCTACTTAATAATATTCTCGAGTTTTGATAATTCTGATGAAAAAATAATGTGATCATAATCTGGAAGCCTTCTTAGAATACCATTAGAAACATTTTTTGGCACGACTGCAATTGATATGCATTTTATTTTGTCTTTAAGCTTGATTATTCTAAAACCAAGTGATTCAGCTTTATGTTTTGACACAGATTCTGTACACTCTATAATCATTTTTTGTTCAGGAAGCCAAAAATCAAAATTAAGAGGACCAATAGAAGTTTCCATTGTTTTATGTATTTCATGATTTATAGCATTTTTTTCTAGAATTTCTTTTATTAATTTTTCTTGTGTTGTCATCTCTGCTTTTTCTGCTCTTTTAAATGCCTGTAAATAACCGCCATATGACATCTGCCGAAACTTCTCTACATTAATTAATGCTAATTTTAAAGAAATTTCGGATGGTAATTCTTCTCTTATATACTCAGAAATTTTTTCTGCCTCAATTAGCGGTATTTTTTTTATTGCCTTTCGCTCATATTGTGCTATGGTAGCATGTGTTTTTTTTAAATCTTTTGCAATTTCTGTTAAACTTTTTCCACACAACATTCTAAATACTTTAATGTAGTGGGGATTCTGAGATATTATTTCTGCAGTTATTTTTCTAAAGCCATAAGTTTTTCTAAAAACATCTTTGTACAACTGCCTAAATTCTTTGTCACTCATCTTGAATTTTGGCATATATGGTTATAGTCGGTTGTAGTATTTATTCTTTATGTCACTCGAGAATATATCTTTGGCAACTTTGCTCTTTCCACCCCTGGTAGTGCTCCCCCGCCAATTTGGGGAAAACAAGCCCGTTTCAATAATTTTAACCTTCTTATTTTATCTTTATGAAAACTTCTTACATTACTACAAAAATCAATTATGTCATTTTTTCTTGTCAGACGAAATTCCCAGACATTTCCACAAAATGTTAAGTTTGTCGGACGGAATTTTTTCTTGACTAAAATTTTCCTGATAAAAATCAGTGACTCTTTATTTTTCTGGCTAAAAGAAATGTATCTTTGTTTTGCATTTAATGGGTCTTTTGGAAGACCGCCTTCTGCATCAAAGAAACCACAAAGATAATCAAATTGTAATTCCATATTTTGTTTTTTAATTATACTTGGCGTATCCCAGTATTCTTGTGGTATTTTCATTTCTGATATGTTAAAAATTTTTTCTACAGATTTTCTGCCATGTATTCTCAGAATTTCTGTTCCATTTATATGTTTGGTTATATTTCCTGAAATCTCAAAATTTTCTCTGAATATCTTTTGCAAATATCTGAGCCAAGAAACCTCTTTTTGTGCTATTTTTAACTCGTAGTTTTTAGATTTTCTTATATCGAAAGTTGCATCTCTAAGTGCTCCTAAAATATAAGATGTCTCTGAATTTATTTTTGACATATCTACTTTTTGTAAAAAGTTATATTTAAGTGTATGATCGGGTTGTTCTCTTTCCCTTAAGTTTGTTGATCGGAAAATCAACAATTTCAATTCCGAGTTTCAACCTTGCGGTCGTACTCCCCAGGCGGCCCGCTTAACACCTTCGCTACGGCACTGCGGGTTCACGAAGAAACCGCAACACCAAGCGGGCATCGTTTACAGCGTAGACTAACGGGGTTATTAGTAAAGATTAGATAAAATATCCAATATTTTATATCTAATCCCGGATAAGCCTGTTAGAGGATCTATTAAAGATATCCTCTATCAGTTCGCTCCCTACGCTTTCGTTCCTCACCGTCGGACCCGTCCCGGTCAGGCGCCTTCGCCACAGGTGGTCCTCCACGGATTAAAGGAATGTAATACTCTTCTATTATTTTTTCCAAATAAAAGGGTGTTTTTACCCCTACCCGTGGAATACCCCTGACCTTTTCCGGTCCCGAGCCTTGCAGTATCTCCAGCACTTCCTACATTGCAATGCGTGAAATAAATTCACACATGTTTGCTGCAGGATTTCACCAGAGACTTACAAAGCCGGCTACGGACGCTTTAGGCCCAATAAACGTGACTACCACTCGTGGCGCGGTTATTACCGCGGCTTCCAGACTGATTAGCTAACGCTAATCAATAGGCTGGCAACCGTTAAGCAGAAAGACATATTTCATATGTCAATCACTTGCCCACCACTTATTCGTCTACCTATTTACAGTAAACAAAAGGCAACGCAGTGCGCTGCCACTCAAGCTTCCCTCGTCACACTTTCGTGCATTGCGAAGTTTTCTCGCCTGCTGCGCCCCGTAGGGCCTGGATTCATGTCTCAGAATCCATCTCCGGGCTATCGCTCTCACGACCCGTACGGATTATCGGCTTGTTGGGCCATTACCCCAACAACGACCTAATCCGCCGCAGTCCCATCCTATCGCGTTGCCTTTCAGTGAAGATGCCTTCCAGCAATTATCACCTATAGAGTCTTATCGTCAGTTTCCCAACGTTATCCTCTACGATAGGGCAGGTTGACTACGTGTTACTGAGCAGTTCGCTTTGAAAT
This sequence comes from archaeon, assembly GCA_035290505.1. Lineage (GTDB taxonomy): Archaea > Aenigmatarchaeota > Aenigmatarchaeia > GW2011-AR5 > DATDUE01 > DATDUE01. The sequence goes on from DATDUE010000026.1 coordinate 7,563, forward strand.
TACGCTATTGCTAGCGCAAATTCAAAAACTCGCATGGCTTAGCAGAAACCTGATAATGGTAGTCTCCGGCGGGATCAACCGGAATTGTGGGAGAACATTACATCAGTTTAATGTCCCTACCATGATAGATTTAACCTATTCGCACTTCCATCTGGCATAACATGAGTATCACGCCTTCATGATTTCAATGCAAACAGATAGCTTTTTTCATTTCAGGCTGTTCGCCAAATCTAAAGCAAACGCTTTTGCATCGCAGTCATTCATCAGCATAAAATGCTTTCGCATTTTCATGCCTCAACAGTATGATTTATGATGATAAATCGTATGACATACACCGAATGAAGCATCTTCGATGCTTCTATCCATTTTTATGTCAATCAACTAGAGACTATCTTGAGCGCAAACTCAAAATATCCAGTATGTCGCCATCACAAACTTCCGTTTTCTTTGGGACATACAAAGACCTTTCTTTTTTGAAAAGAAAGGGATTTGTTTGCAGTTCAGCCAAAAACTGCAAAATCAGCATCCAGAATCCAGATGCCCGTCACATTTAACATCCAACACGCCAGTATTGAACAACATTATTAGAAGCATCAAAGGTTTTTAAACCTATCTTTCTACCTCGCACGAGCCGCAGAAACGGAAAAATTTCGTATTTTCCTTTGCTTCCTTAAGCGCATTATAAATATTTTTTTCATTTCTATGCCCGTCCATCCAGATGCTGAAAGCGTATTCGCCATTAAGCGGTGTGGATATTATAGATTTGAGATTAGCCTTATTTTCTGTAAAAATCTTTCTTAAAGAATTTTCAAGAGTGCCGTATTCATTGGCGCCTTCAATGCCATAAATTAGAAATGATGAATATTCTTTCCCTTTTTCATATTCAGAATCTTTTCCTGAAAGAACTAGAAAAGATGTAAGTCCTAAAGCAATATTCTTTTCTATGATAGGAATCCCATATTTTTCTGCGGCCGCCGACGAGCATATAACAGCTTCTTTATCCCCTATATTTTTCAGCATCTCGGCTGTGCTGCCTGTCTTTATCTTTTTTGCCTGCGAAACTTTTTCAAAAATATATTTCATGCACTGCTCAAATGCCTCCTCCTTTGAATAAATTCTTTCTATTTCTCCTACATTTCCAAAACCTGCAAGCGAAAATTCCACAGGAACATATATTTTTTTGCTGGCAAGAACATTCTTTGTCTCAAGAAACATCCTGTCAATCATGGTTAGAATATGCATTTTTGTTTCCGATGGCACTATGCAATAGTCAAGCCTGCCGTTTTCAACAGAAAGAAATGCATCAGGAATCGTATCCATATATTCGGGCTCTGCATCAAAAAGCTTTCTTGCAAGGCTATCGGCAAAGCTGCCTTTTGGCCCCGGATAGCATCCTATTCTGGCTGAGTATTTTTTCATATCATGACACTTTCAGAAAACCTTTTATGCCTTTTTTATCTCGAAATATAAGTCCCGTGACCCTTTTCAGTCAACAACTCGGCGAGCAGGTTTTCCGGAGAAATGATACGCATCGTGCACCCGCGCTTCTCTATTGCTTCTATTATTTTTTCCGATTTGTATCCCATTCCGCCGTTCACTATGTCTTTTGATATGTAATCTTTCAGCTCATTTGTATTTAGAGAAGAAACAATATGCCCATTATTTTCTATTCCTCCTTTTTTCGTAAGCATTATGTAGTTCTCATGACTCATCGCAAAGAAAACCGCATTTGCGGCAACATCAGCATTCGTATTGTATATCTGGCTGTTGTCATAGGAAAGGCACCATAAAACAGGTATGTTTTTTTCATTTATGCAATTTTTTATAATATCCGATTTCACACCAATAATTTCACCGACAAGGCCGTAATCGCCGCTCATTTTCTCAGCAATCAGGGCGTTTTTTACAGAAACTGCTTTTCCGCCATATTTTTTTATCGATTCCACGAGCTTTTCATTTACATCCGAAATCACTGAAGAAACGACATAAAGCGTTTTTTCATCTGTTACTCTCACTCCGTTTATTTTTCTTGCCTTGATGCCGCGCTTTTTTAGCTCATTATCTATCTGGTTTCCTCCGCCATGAACAATCACAGGATATAGCCCTGCTTCAGATAAAAAAGCCAAGCTTTCCGAAAGACCATCCACAATAGATTCTCCGCCAACTTTTATCACCGCGAATTTATGCGGCTCGATTTTGCGGAATTTTTCTATGTATCTCTCTGCCTCTTTCTCGTCGATGCCGTATTTTTTCAGAACAGAGTCCATAGCATTTCATTAGCTATAAAAAATAAAAAGGTGCGGAGGGAGAGAT
>DATDUE010000027.1:0-3278 GCA_035290505.1 archaeon
CTGAGAAATTCGGGGTTCATGCAGATGCCAAAATTCCTTCCTACTATTTTTCCAGAATCTTTTTCTATTATCGGGATAATTATTTTTTCAGTTGTTTCCGGAAGCACAGTTGATTTAACCACGATAACATGGTATGAATTCTTTTTTTCCAATGTATTTCCTATGTCTTCGGAGGCTTTTTTTATGTATTCAAGGCTCATATCACCGTTAAGCATAGATGGCGTGCCAACAGTAATAAAGCTTATATCGCTGTTTATAATTGCATCATTTATATTGGTTGTTGCATATAGCAGTTTTTTGCTTATGGCATCTTTCAGCATATTTTCCAGATTTTCCTCGAATATCGGGGTTTCGCTATTGTTTATTTTTTTCACTTTTTCTTCATCAATATCAACACAGATCACTTCATGCCCTTTTGATGCAAAGCCGACGGCTGTGCAGAGCCCCACATAGCCCGAGCCGATAATAGATATTCTCATGGCTAAACGTTGAATGAAAAATTTTAAAAACCAGATAAATCTTTAAAAAGATATCGGAAATCATAGCTTCATGTATAAAAAGCCGCTTATTGAGATAAAAAAAATATTTCAGGAGCCTAGGCACATCACATCTTTCACAGATTTGAGCAGATATGACAATTTGAAAGACGTTATTGAAGGAATAACAGAGCTCGAAAACGAGTCAAGAAGCCTTTATGGACTCCCTCAAGTAAACGAATTACATGCTCTCGGGCTCGGTGAAAAAAGAAAGAAAGTTCAGGAATCGATGAAAAGAAATAAAAAATGGCAGGCGCTTTGCCAAAAGGCAATTTCTTTATCAGGGGCCGAATACTCTCTTTATTATAAAGACACAGCAGAAAAAATATACCTCCCTGACTGGAATGACATGACAGCTGTTCTATATGATATAAGGATTGGCAATAATGAGATTATCACAGATTTTGATATCGCTCATACGTATGTAATACAGCTTTACAGAAAAAATTTGCTGAGCAACTACGCTTTCAAACCAGTTTCTGTATATGGCAATTTTTACAGTTCAGAGGGCAGGATGATGATAGGCGTCCGCGGCGGCATGAGCTCTGCCGGGTATCATATGACCATTCCTGCAGGTTCCCTATATTTAACAGAAAAAGACGGAAAAATATGTGCAGACCCCATTGAAGGTCTGAAAAAAGAGATGAGGGATGAAACAGGCTTAGAGCGCGATTATTCGATAGAAGGCATTATTGGTGTATTCGAGGATCCCACACTCTGTGGTTTGGTTTTTGATGTAGTATCAAACAAAACAGAAGACAAATTAAGAGAAATATGGGAAACAGATGGCAACAAGGAACATACAGAGATATTCTTTTTGCCAAGGGAATACATGCATTCTTATATATCCAAGTACGCTGACAAAAGGCATGGAATAATGCCCGATGTAAATAAAGAGCGCTCGCTGCATCCATCTGGGACTGCAGTTCTTCTTGTTGGATTGAAAAGGTATTCTGAAAAAAGCTTTGATGAGACAATTAAGGGTCTTGGCGGCTTGTTCTCGGCAAAGGGCTCTTATTACGTCAAATAGCAATTATTTTGCCTGCATTTATTTGAGATATTTTTCTAGTTCTTCCGAAGAATCAGCAACTATGAAATTGCAAGTTTCTGATGTGCTGCTGTGAATAGAACGGATTGACTCTGATTTGTCTATAAAAGGTGTAAACAGAATGCCTTTCCACCCGAATTCTGAACATTTTCTGATATAGGCCTCATTGTCATCTATAAGAATTACATTGTCAAAGTCTTTTATTTTTCTGTACATTTCTGAATCATTTTTTGTCTTGCCGATTCGACAAGAATAAACAGACGGGTATTCATAGCAGCCTTCAAATATTTCAGGATATTTCTTTGAAAGGATTTCAAATCCAAGCTCTGACATATTCGAAAAATTTCCCACATAGCAGCCCGAATCGCGTATTTTTGTTTTCATTTTTATAACTTCGTTTATCTGGCCTTCCCACATATGGCTTACAAGATTTTTTATTTTTTCATCCGGAAAATCATTTCTTAAGTGGAGCACATCCTTTATGCCTGAAATAAACTCATTCGAAGCATTTTTTCCCCCAATTGCAAGGTATTTAGATTCCAGCTTATCATAGTCTTTTTTCAGTTCACCTGCCCCGCGGCCGGAGAGACTTTCTGCATAATGAAAGAATTTGCCGTAATTTAACCTGAGCTGCATAGCTCCTATATCAAACAATACCAATTTTCTCATTAGAATAGAAATACTAGAAACTTTTATAAATCTTGTTTAATGGCTCAGTCCCTTGTTTTCCAGTTCTTTTATGGCGATTTCTGACATATCTTTTGCCGATGTTTTTCCCCCCCAGAGAACAAGTTCTTTCATACCATCTTCAAATGAAACAGAAGGGCTAAACCCAAGCCTCTTTATTTTTGATATCTCAGCAAAGCAATGCCTTATGTCGCCTTCCCTGAATTTGCCAATTATGCAGGACTGTATTTTTTTGCCATAGAGCTTTGTCAAAGTATCAGCAATCTGCTTTATTGATACAGGTTTGCCTGTTCCTATGTTAAATGAATTGTAGTCTGCGCTGTTTTTTTCCATTACAATCATATTTGCCTGAACAATGTCGTGGACAGATATAAAATCCCTTGACTGAAGCCCGTCTTCGAATATAATCGGCGGATTCTCGTTCTTTATTCTTGAAGAAAATATGGCTGCTACGCCGGTATAGGGATTATTAAGGCTCTGCCTCGGGCCGAAAACATTAAAATAGCGCAATGCAACAGCAGGGATGCCATAAGCCCTGCCGATGGTAAGGAACATCTCTTCCTGGTCTTTTTTTGTTATGGCATATATCGATGTCGGTTTCAGGGGCTTTTCCTCGCTGGTTGGAATTGGTGTGACTATTTTTTTGCATATAGGGCAAAGCATTTCCCATACCTTTTTTTCCAGTTGTTCCTTTTCTCTTAGTTCAGGGTAAACTGTTTCGCAATCATCGCATTTATAAGAACCTTCTCCATAGATGCTCATTGAAGAGGCAACTATTATTTTTTTTATATTATAATTTCCGTTTACTATAACATCAAGCAGATTTGCCGTGCCAAGGGAATTGACATCAACATATTTTTTTATTTCATACATTGACTGCCCGACACCAACAGCTGATGCTTCGTGGAAAACAATTTCAACGTCTTCAAGAACATTTTTCAAGATATTTTCATCCCTGACATCACCAAAGACATATTCAGCTTTTTTATTAAGATAATTTGGCTTTT
>DATDUE010000028.1:0-3069 GCA_035290505.1 archaeon
TGCACATACACAGCAAATACAGTAGGGCTACATCGCAGAACATGACATTAGAGGAAATAGCAAGAAATGCGAAAATAAAAGGGCTTGATATTTTAGGCACGGGCGACTTCACGCACCCTTTATGGCTCAAGGAAATAAAGAAAAAACTCGCAGAAGAAGATGGGATATATGATTATGATGGCGTAAAATTTATTCCTTCCGGCGAAATATCGCTGATATATAATCAGGGCGAGAAAACGAGAAAAATTCACTATCTACTGCTAGCAGAAAATTTTTCTGTGGTTGACCAAATAAACGAATTCCTTGACAAAAAAGGCAGGAGGGATTATGACGGACGGCCGATTTTCGGCTTCTCTTCGATAGAATTGGCTGAGCAATTAATGAGCATTTCAAATGACATAGAAATAATTCCCGCACATGCATGGACGCCTTGGTTCGCTATTTTCGGGAGCATGTCCGGCTTTGATTCGGTGGAAGAATGCTTTCAGGAAAAAGCAAAATATATTCACTCAATAGAAACAGGAATGAGCTCAGATCCTGCCTTAAACTGGCGCATAAGTGGCTTGGATAAATATACATTAATAAGCAACAGCGACGCGCACTCAGCAACGCCGCTGCGCTTGGGTAGGGAAGCAAATGTCTTCGAATTAAAAAAAACAAATTATAAAAATATAATAAATGCCATCAGAACGGGAAAGAATTTTTTGTTCACGATAGAAGTAAATCCCGCCTATGGCAAATACCATTTTGACGGGCACAGAAATTGCAATGTCTGCCTATCGCCAAAGGAAAGCAAAAATAAAAATAGCATCTGTCCTGTTTGCAAAAATAAACTAACGATAGGCGTTTTGCACAGGATTGAAGGGTTGGCTGACCGTCCTGAGAATTATGTTCCGAAGGAACATGTGCCATTCAAGTCACTGCTGCCTTTGGAAGAGATAATTTCTTTTATCTATGGGTACAGCAAAAAAGTGAAGGAAATTTACTCAAAGCTCATTGATGAATTCAATAATGAGTTCAATATTCTGCTAAATGCCGAAAAAGGGGGAATAAAAAAAATTACAGGGGAAAAAATAGCGGATATGGTGATAAGAAACAGGGAAGGAAAAATAAAAGTTTCTCCCGGATATGACGGCGAATATGGGAAGATAATTGATGAAACTGATAAAATTTCTGAGAAAAGGCAAAGGACGCTTTCTGATTTCTGAACGCCATTTTTTGATGCCCATATCCTTCATTATTTTTCTTTGTCTTCTGGGCTAAGCGGCATATTATTAATGATTAGATTTGATTGTTCTTCATTCAGGTCCTCTGAGCAGACATAATCATCGCCTATGGCTGATATTCTATATCTTGTAACTGACCTTCCATGCTTCTGGCGCTCTTTTTCATGAATCATGTCACAAATATAAATGCCATAGTCACGGCTTTCAACAATCGCCACTGCATTTTTTTCAATATATTCAGGCGTTAATCCTGCACTGGCTTTGTCATCTATTCATATAAGGTATTTTCCCTTTTTTAGGTATGTATTAATTTCCCTGAAATTCATAATTATAATTTAGCACAAAATTTTTAATAATAGAAGTCATTACTAACTCACAGCCAAATATCCGCCTGCAGAGCCGCCGCCCACAAATGAGCCGCTTTGCACAGAACCGCCACCAACACCAACACTGCCTCCAACAGGGAATTCCCTGCCCAAAACAGTGACTTCGGTTTCTTTGTCTATATAATATAGATAGTACAAATCAAATATAAGCGAAATTGTGTCTGTCGGCCTGTTGACCCATAAAGAGCGGTCTATTGCTATATTGCATGAAAAAGGCGCTTTGCTATTGGAGCGTAATTTTGCCAGGGGCGCGCCGCCTAAAAATATTTCGTTTCCGCCTGTGTATCCCAAACAATCGTAAAATGTCACGCCCGGCCCGCGCAGCTGCACAGTGCCGAATATAAAGCCGTTTTCCCCTCCAACATCGTCGCCTATGGGCAGCGGCCAGCCGTCACCGACATTCTGAAATTCAAACTGATAATTAGCAAGCTCAAAAGACTGGGCACCTATGACCCTGAGCGCGCGCTCATTGACTATCACGGGGCTTGTTTCCTTTATAAGCGCGACTTTTATTGGCACGCCATTTGCATTCATCAAATCAGCGGAAAATGATGTTTCCTGTCCCGAATTTCTTCTTCTTTCATATTCTGCCTTGTTGAAGGCGCGGATATTGACATTTGCCGATGTATGATAAGCATAGATAACCCTTGCAGTAACAGGATAGCTGACACGCAAGCCTTGCGGCAGGTCTGGCGGCCTGAGAAGCCAATCTGTCGTTACAGACTGCCCTGGGCGGTTTCTGTCAGGATAGGGCGGCGTAAGCGAGCCGAAGGACTTTACCCAGAAATTGTCCCACTGCTGGCAGAACTGCGATGTAATGAACTGGTTCCATACATTTCCAACATATGAATTCAGCCCAATCTGAAGGCTTGAGGAACCGCCGAACTTTCCATAGCATAGCCTGTCATTCAACCGGACATCCCTGTCAGAAAATACATTTATAATGCCCTCCACTATATTTGCCGAGCATATCTGAAAATTTTTTTTATCAACATAATTGAAGCTCAAGCCGAATGTATTTGTGCCATATATGTATGGCGTGGCTGTTCCAATACTGGAAAACGGGCTCCAGCCGTCAACACCATAAATCTGTGCCTTCACGCATTCTGCTGTGGTGCCGCCCATATTCTCTATGTCAAGAAAAAATTTTATCACATCACCGCTTTCTGCTATATCGGGGTCAACGGAAAAATCATTAATTCTTAACCCGTTGTTCGAGTCTATCTGGGTTTTTCTTTGCGTGCAGCCGGCAATCACAGCCAGGGATATTACCAGAAGTATCAGAACAAGTTTTCTTTTCATAAATATACATTTTCACGGCTGCTTAAATAAATAATGTCGTCCAAATAAATGATTGCTATCTGTCCAAATTTCTGTCTTTCTTTTGTCAAATAGGTGTGTGTTATTTTTAGTCAAGAATTAAAAAAAATTTATCTGCCAACGACTCTTACGCTGAC
>DATDUE010000029.1:0-15189 GCA_035290505.1 archaeon
CATTTTTTTATTGGAAAGAAAGAATGAAAGAATAGATATATTTATGAATAATGTCTTCAAATTCAGAATATCGCCTGCTATGAAAGAAAGGAAAAAAGAAGTTCATGAGTTCAACAATCTTATAGCCATGATAGCAAGCCCCGAGGACATAATACTACTGAAATGCGCCACAGAAAGGGAAGGGGACAGGCTTGACGCCAAAAATATAATTGAGAAATTCAATATAAACTGGAGTATAATTTTGGAAGAAATAGAATGGCAGAATGAAAAAGCAAAAAAACCCCTGTCACTATTTCTTTATGATTTTCTCTTGGAGCTTATAGAATTGAAAACAGATATACCGAAGAATGTGATAAGAGAACTGAGACAGATGAATGAGAATGAACTGGCAAGAATACACAAGGCTTAAATACCCCCCCCGCCATAGAATAAATATGAAGTGGAAAATTGGTATTACATTATTCTTGATTTCATTAATTATTTTGGTAAGTGGTTGTACAGGAACAACACAATCAGGTACAGAATCTAGTAGCCAATCATCCCCACCATCCTTTCCGGATGAAAGTGGTGCCAAAGTTAAAGAAACAACCTCATCTGGAAGCGGTATAGTATTACCATCTTTGTTGGAGTGATAAGATGAAAATAAAATTATTACCCTTCGTGACAATTTTTTTGGCAATTTATTCTATAACTGTAATTGCACAACCACCCATACCAAACGACGAACCTACAGTTGGCTACCATTCTGATACAGGAAAAATAACTTATAAGATAAATAAAGGGTGGAATACTGTTTATTTTGGTGGTGGCATAAACAATGATGACTATCCTAATACCTGTGATATTGATTCAATAAGGCAAAAAGGTTATACATGGTCGCCTACTGAAAAAAGGTGGTTGGTATCAAATTCAGATTACTATGAAATTATTCAAAGAGATGAGGAAACAAATTGGTATGCCTATGCTCCTTCGGGGTTTGTTTACAGCGATAAAGATTGTTACCTTACAACATCAATTTATGGAATAAATAATGAGCAAATGTCGTCTATTCTTAAATCTAAAAAAATGGCAAAGGGGTGGAATTTTATTACAATTAATCCGAATTTTGCAAATGTTAAATTCTCAAATTTGCTTGGTGACTGTAAATTAAAATATTTATATACATGGCAAAATGACCCACCTACATGGGTTGGGGGACCAGTAACGCAGGATATGATAGATTCGACAGATTATTATTATTTATCATCCCACATCGGGTTAGTTATTCTTATGAAATTTGAGAATGATTGCTATTTTTCCCTGAGTGATTTTTCAGGTCCGCCGCCACTGCCTGAATAACTCAAGCCATCAATAAAAACAGCCATGCTAAATATATGCATAAAATTATTGAAATAATCAAACCTTTATATCTTCCCCGTTTTTTGGCCCGAAGGCCTGAATATTGTATTTTTCCTCGATTTCTTTGGCAAACTCATCTGTACGGTCGCCATGCACGCATATGACAGTTTCTGGCTTTGTTTTTTCTATGATGCTGAGAAGCCCTTTGTGGTCTGCATGAGCAGAAAGCTCAAACTGTTGCAAATCGCAGTGGACTTTGAATTTTTCCTCGGCATTCTGGAATATTTTCGTTTCTATCAGATTCCTGCCCGGCGAATCCTCTACTAAAAAGCCTGTGAACAGGACTTTGCTTTCTCTACTTTTGCTTAATTCCCTCAGGTAATGCACAGCAGGCCCGCCGCCCAGCATGCCCGCGGAAGAAATTATTATTGAGTGATTTTTCAGCGCTTTCTCCCTTTCTTCACGGCTCTTTATAAAATGCGCATGGCTCAGTATGTTCCTGAGTTTTTTTGCATCATTAAGGTAAGCGCCATAATCTTCTATGATTTCGCTGGCAGTCTTTGCCATGCCGTCTATTGCTATTTTTTTGGAGTATTTTTCCAATATAAGAAGTATTTCCTGGGCGCGGCCTATAGCAAATACAGGTATGAGCACAGGCTCGTTCTTTGCAAGGCTTTCTTCTACAGCCTGAATGAATCTCTGCTCTTCTTTTATCCTCTCCGGTTGGTTTTTATATGAATAGGTGCTTTCTGTTATCAGGACATCGGTTTTTTGCGGGAGCAAACATTTTTTAAGCAAGTTGCTGTTTTTTGTCTGGATATCAGCTGTATAGAAGACTTTTTTCTTTCCATTGACAAAAATAGAAGAAGAGCCGGGTATATGCCCGGAATCGTAAAGAAAACAATCGAAATGCGCGGCGCGAAATTTCTGGTTATAGGAAACAATCTTAGTCTGCCTTACCAAACGCTTTTCATCGTTTTTCGAGAAAGGCACGCCGTATCCATTTTTCATCGCGACTTTTACCGAGTCTTTTATGAGCAGCATTGATAGCTCTAATGTTACGTCATTCATGAAAACAGGGATTTTTTTGCTCATCATTATTGGCGCAGCGCCGCAGTGATCCAGATGGGCGTGGGAAATAATCATCGCGCCTGCTTTTTCTTTTTGGGGGTAAGACGGCGGCTCCGGGTTTATTTTCACGCCATAGTCCATGACAATGCTTTCCTTTTTGTCGGAAAGCAAAATAGCGCTTCTGCCCACTTCCTGTCCTGAGCCGAGAATCTTGATGTGCATGGGATATCTTATGTTAAAGCGAATTAATAAATGTAAAAAATTGCTTTTACATAACGAGCACAGCTTAATAATATGATGAAAATTAAGCTGTGCGAGTATATTTAAGTGTAGATTAATAAATTAATTATATGGACATAGAAACGAAAATGACATGTGTTGAAAGGGTTGGAGAGGAGATAATAACAAGGGAAGAGCTTCGCAGCTTATTTGAGACAAAAACGCATCCGGTAGCTTATGATGGCTTTGAGCCGAGCGGGCTTGCGCACCTGCCTTTTGCTGTCTACCGCGCTATAAACATAGAGGACATGCTGAAAGCAGGCATACATTTCAAGTTATGGATAGCTGACTGGTTCGCGTGGATAAACAACAAGATGAATGGAGACTTGGAAAAAATACGCAGGACAGGCGAGTATTTCATAGAAGTATGGAAGGCAGCTGGCATAGACACAAAAAAGATAGAATTCATCTGGGCATCGGAGAGCATGGACAAAGAGTATTGGAAAAGGGTTATACACATAGCAAAGAACACTACGGTAGCGAGAACAACGCGTTGCCTGACAATCATGGGCAGGCATGAAAATGAAATGAAAGAAACAGCGCAATATTTCTACCCGATGATGCAGGCTTCTGACATTTTTCATCTGGGCGCGGATATCACGCAGCTGGGCATGGACCAAAGGAAGGTGAATATGCTTGCCAGAGAAGTCGGGCCAAAGCTTGGATTGTGGAAGCCGATAGTTGTAACACATCACACATTAATGGGGCTTGCAGGCCCGCAGAAGCCCACGGGCTTTGACGAGAGCAAGGAAAAAGACATAGAGCTATCGTCAAAGATGAGCAAGTCAAAGCCGAACACTTGCATTTTTGTTCACGATTCAAAGGAAGAGATAGCAAAAAAGATTTCTTCTGCTTATTGTCCTGAAAAAACAGCCGAGCACAACCCAATTTTAGATTACAACAAGCACATAATTTTTAGGAAGTTCAATGAAGTCAAAATAGAGCGGCCGAAAAAATTCGGCGGTGACATTTCATTCGCTTCATATAATGAGATGGAAAAGGTGTTTGTTGATGGCAGTCTTCACCCAGCCGATTTGAAAAGCAGCACAGCAGCGCATATAGACAAGCTAATCAAGCCCATAAGGGAGCACTTTGAAAAAGGCAAGGCAAAGGAGCTTTACGAGTTTGTAAAAAAACAGGAAGTGACAAGGTAGTTATGGCTTGGCAGGCTTTCTGTAGGCGTTTATTAGTAAATCTTGAATTATTGTAAACTTATCCGGCACAGATTTTTTTATATCACTCAGAACATTTGCCATATATTCCGGATCGTAATCGCTGTATTTTTCGGCTTTATGTAAAATGGCAAAGCTTTTCGAGTCCTCAATATCATATTTTTTCAGCAACTTGTTTATATCTGTCATAGCCAGAGTAAATCAGCAAAACTTATAAAAGTATTTCTTGCCGATTTTCCCGCTCTTTATTTTTATTCCACATTTTTTCAGCAAGGTGATTTTCTTCTTAATGCCTTTTGAATAGCCGCCTAAGCATCCATTCGAGCTAACGACTTTGTAGCAGGGAATGTCCTTTGTATCGGCGTTACAGTGCATGAAAGCACCAATTGCGCGGGGCGAAGTCCCAACTGCTTTCGCTAATTCATCATAGCTTATAACTTTGCCTTTAGGCACTTTTTTCAGAAGCTCGTAAACAAGCAGTTTTTTTGACATAAAATATCTTTTAAAAACAGAGGTTATAAAATTATATCATGCTTGACATAAAGCTCGTCAGGGAGAATCCTGGCATAATAGAGAACAATCTCAAAAAGCGCGGAATGGACACGAAGATGCTGAAAGAGCTGATAGAGGCAGATGCCCAAAGGCGCTCATTAATACAAAAGACAGACGCATTGAAGAAAAAGCGCAATGAGTTGACAAAAGAGATATCACAACTAAAAGAAAAGAAAAAACCCATTGAAAAGAAGCTTGATGAAGTGAAAAAAATTCCCGAAGAGATAAAAAAACTGGACAGGAAATTAGAGCTGCTTACAGAAAAAACAAACTATATTCTGATGAGGCTGCCAAATATCCTGCATGAAAGCGTGCCGATAGGCAAGGATGATTCGGAAAACAAGGAAATAAGAAAATGGGGCGAGCCAAAAGTCTTTGACTTTAAGCCCAAAGGTCATGTAGAAATATTACAAAGTCTTGGGCTCATTGAAGCTGACAAGGCAGCTGATGTCACAGGCCACGGATTTTTCTACCTGAAAGGCGAATTAGCACTTCTCGATTATGCGCTGCAAAGGTATGCAATAGATTTCATGATGAAGAAAGATTATTTGCTAGTCGAGCCGCCGTTCATGCTGAAAAGAAAGCCTTATGAGGGAGTAACAGACATAGCAGATTTCGAGAATGTCATGTACAAAATAGAGGGAGAAGACCTATACATGATAGCCACATCAGAGCATCCGATGATGGCTTTGTTCATGGATGAGGCGATAGAAAAAGTAAGGCTGCCAATAAAGCTCATAGGCATAAGCCCATGTTTCCGCAAAGAAGTCGGTGCGCATGGAAAGTATACGAGAGGATTATTCAGGATGCACCACTTCAACAAAATAGAGCAGGCGATAATCTGCCTGCCAGAGCAATCATGGCAACTGCATGAGGAATTGCAAAGAAATTCTGAAGAGATTTACCAATCATTGGGGCTTCATTATCGGGTTGTTAATATATGCACAGGCGATATCGGGACGATTGCAGCGAAGAAGTATGACATCGAGGCGTGGATGGCTGACGGGCAATACCGCGAAGTCGGCTCATGCTCCAACTGCACGGATTATCAGGCAAGACGACTAAATATAAAATACAAAGAGAAAAAAGATGCGCCTGTTATGGGCTTTGCCCACACGCTGAACAACACGGCAATAGCAACGAGCAGGGCAATGGTTGCTATAATAGAGCAATTCCAGCAGAAGGACGGGACGATAAAGATACCATCTGTGCTGCAGCCATACATGAACGGGAAAGAGTTTGTGGGGAAATGAAGCCTTTAATATTTTTCTGAAATAGTTTTTCAATGCAATACGCCGAAATAATCACTCCTGTAAGAAAAGCCCTCATTGCTTTAGAGCCGACAGGCTGGGACGAGCCTTACCAGAGATTGTTTGACCAAACAGATACAAGCGGCTGGGAAGAGTGGCTCTTATACAAAGAAAATAATTTCAACAACCTTTTCCAGAAGGCTGACGAGAAAAGATACAAAGAAAGAGGCGCTTTCGGCGTCATATTCCGCGATATTGTGAGAAGCGGCGGAAAAGGAGAAAAAAACGGAAAGCTTAATATTGATTATATTTCTCACGCAGGCACTGAATGGGAAAAGAAGCATAGCAATATCTGGGCTCCGAAGAGCGGCGATTTCTGGGTACCAACAGACGACGGGGTTTTCTATGAAGACACATTAATACCATTTGAAACAATGGCTGACAAAAAAGAGGCGATAAAAAGATTAGAATCGAAAGGGATTCCAAAAGAGCAATTATCAAAATTTTACCGTCCTGAAAGATATGGCAGCGGCAGTTTCGTTAGCCGCGACTTCGATCCCGATTTCTTCGATGGCGGCTGCTTCGGCGTCTATGCGAGCAGGCGCCCTTTCTACTCTGGCGATGACGGGGTTGCCTCTCGCCCCGCATATGGAAATCCGGAAATCGTTATGGAAGTAAATGCGCTTTAAAATAAATTGTTTCTATTTCCCAAAGCTATTTAAATGTATATACATAGTATATACATATGTCAGAGGCAATAATTAAGACTGTAAAGAAATACGGCAATTCAGGCGGCGTTTATGTGCCAAGCAGCTGGGTAGGCGGCAAAGTAAAAGTTGAGCTTATAGACGAGCCATTTAATCCGAGAACAGCGCTTAATAAAATCGAGCTGGAGCATATAGTCGGCGCTATTCTTTACGGCTCTTATGCCAGAAAAGAGGCAGCAGAAGGCTCTGACATAGACATGCTTCTTGTATCTGATGACAAAAAAATAAGCATACCGGCTGAATTAGGGAAGAAATATGACATACAGGTAAAAACAGCGGAAGAAGCGAAAAATGCCATGATGCATGATCCCATATTTTATAAATTAATAATGGATGAGTCAGTGGCATTAATAAACCACCAGTTTCTTGACAGCCTGAAAAAAGAGTTGCTGAATTCCAACAGCATAAGAAAAAGAATCGGGCTTGCAGAATCGTCAATGGATATAATCAAGAAGCTGTTCGAGGCAGGCGGCACAACAGAAATAATTTATCCCTTAATAATGCGCTTAAAAGAAATACTTATTTTAGAGTGCCTTCTTAACAAAAAAAAATACTCCACGGCATATATGAAAAACGATATTTTAAGATGCATAACAGCTGCTGAATTTTCCAGTATAATGAGCATCTACAGGGCAGCGAGAAGCGGCAAAAAATCCGGAAAGCCGATAGCAAAGGAAACAATAGAAAAACTTATTTCTTTTTTGGAGGCGAAAATAAAGAATGTCAAAGCCAAGAATTAAAAAAGGCATGGATTCCCTCAGAAAGCAGATAGATATTCACAAAGAAAAGCTAAGAATTGCACAGGAAATGGGAAATATAGGGCTGTCAAATTATTATGAAAAAGAAATAGAGCATTTTGAGCGTGCAAGGGAAAAGCTGGCGCGGCACATTCTTCCCAAAAAAAGAAAGAAGTAAATCATACCGCTACCTTAACTATCATAATAAATTTAACCCCATTCACGTTTTTAAGCCTTTCTGTATATATTATAAAAAAAGTTTTGTTTGGTGAAACTATTTGTCACATACATTGATTATTTGCGAAAAACCGTCGGCAGCCAAGGCAGTGGCTGAAGCGCTGTCAGATGGCAAGCCAAAGAAGATAGGCGAAAAGGCTTATTATTTTGAATTCGAAAAAGACGGCAAAGATTTTGTAGTTGTACCTGCTGTCGGACATTTGTTTACGTTAAAACAAACTACAAAAGGCTGGGCATACCCTGCTTTTGACGTGGAATGGGTGCCTTCTTTTACTGCATCAAGAGGCGCGAAATTCACCGAAGAATATTTTCGCAATATAGAAATGCTGGCAAAAGACGCTGATGATTTTGTTATAGCCACAGACTATGATGATGAAGGAGAAGTAATAGGCTATAACATACTGCGTTTTATCTGTGGCGAGCAAAAAGCAGCAAGGATGAAATTCAGCACAATGACAAAAGAAGAGCTGATTGACAGCTATAACCATGCGGCTAAAAGCCTAAACAAAAATCTTATTGAGTCAGGGCTGGCAAGACATTATCTGGACTGGTACTGGGGAATAAATCTTACAAGGGCGTTGACACTCTCGATAAAAGCCGCGAACAAGAGATTCAGGATTTTGTCTACTGGGCGCGTTCAGGGTCCTGTATTGCACATGTTAGCAAAACACGAGAAGAAGATAAAAGTATTCAAGTCAACTCCATTCTGGGAAATCGAACTGAGCGTGCAGATAGAAAAAAATATGCTAAAGGCATTCCATGTAAAAGACAAGTTCTGGAACAAAAACGAAGCGGAAAAGGTGCTGAAAAATTCCAATACAAAGACAGCTATTGTAAAGGACATCAAAAAGAAAATAATATCCCAGGCACCGCCAAAGCCATACAATACCACATCACTGCTCGCCGACATTTACCGCTACTTCGGCTATTCACCGACACAGGGCATGAGCATCGCAGAGAGCCTCTATCAGGCTGGAATTATCTCTTATCCGAGAACGTCTTCGGAAAAACTACCGAAAGACATCAATTACAAGAAAATTATCATGCAGTTAGGCAAGCAGGACAAGTTCAAAAAAGATGCAGATTTCCTGCTTGGCAAAAAAGAATTAAAACCGGAAGAAGGCAGCAAGATAGACCAGGCTCATCCGGCTGTATATCCAACGGGCACATACAAAAAAATGGGAGATAAGCAGCTAAAGGTTTATGAGCTGGTCGTAAGGCGATTTTTGGCATGCTTTGGCGACCCTGCTAAAAGGGAAAGCCAAAAAATAACTTTGGACGTGAATGGCGAGCTATTTACATTATCAGGAATAAAAACCATAGAAGCTGGTTGGACTGATTTATACGGGCGCTTCTCAAAACGTGATGAAATTATTCTGCCAGACATAAAAATCGGCGATAAAATACCGATAAAGAAAGCGGAAATGCTTTCAAAAGAAACGCAGCCGCCTGCCAGATATTCGCAGGGCTCTGTGCTGAAAGAAATGGAGAACCAGGGATTAGGCACGAAGGCGACGCGCGCACAGATTTTGCAAATTCTTTACAACCGTGGCTATCTTGTAGGAAGAAGCATTGAGGTCACCGAGCTAGGAATGAGCCTGGCCGATGTGTTGGAAAAAAACGTGCCTGATGTCATATCTGAGAAGCTCACGCGCCATTTCGAAGAGGAATGTGATGAGATAGAGCAGGGAAAAATAGACAAAGAAAGTGTGCTGGAAGAGGCAAAGAAAAAGCTCGTGAAAATCAGTGCTGGCATAAAGAAGAAAGAGGCGAAAATTGGCGAGGAGCTGACAAAGGCAGTTATCGCCGCCCAGGACAGGCAGAACATTCTTGGCAAATGCATAAAATGCGACGGCATTTTAAAAGTCCACAAGAACTGGATGACTAAAAAGCGATTCGTTGGCTGTTCTGGATATAAAAAAGGCTGTAGAGTAGGATTCCCACTGCCGATGATGGGTTTGATTTTGAGCACGGAAAAGATATGCGAGGAATGCAAGACGCCGATAATACAGGTGAGCCGCGAGGGCGGACGTCCGTTCAGAATGTGTCTGGATCCTCTATGCCCGACAAAGAAGGACTGGCTTGACAAAAACAAATTGAAGAAGGCCCAGCAGGAGAGCAGGAAGAACACGAAGCTTGCTTTGCAACTGAAGTGCGAAAAGTGCGGCAGATCGTTTTTGTCGAAGCGGTCATTGACGCTACACGCAAAAAAGTGTGAAGGGAAATAATTATATTTCACGCAAACAAACTGGGTATGCCCTTGAATAAGAAAATAATCAGAAATATTAATTTTATTATATCAGGCAAGGGTGTGGCGAAAAATATTATCAGGCCTGCAAGAATGTCAACGATGCCATAGACTTTGCATATCAGGCTTGCCATAACAACCGCTAAAAATTATACAATAAAACTTAAATCCTATGAAAACTCGTAAACCGCGAATATGATTATTATTATTGAGGCTATTGATGATACGATAATCGAGAAAGCGCCGTCATGAAGGGCAATGAAAGAAAAAATAAAAATCAGCGCAAAACTGAAGACAGAAACAGCGATAATATTTCTCATAATAATTGCGACAACGGCAAAAATGACAAATGCCGCCCCAGCAAGAGCCATGCTGGATATGCTGAGAGAATAAACAAGAAAAGAGATTATAATGGCTATGATTATGCCAAAAATTGTCAATGATGCTGGATTTCTTATCTTTTTCACTATTAGTTATTGTTCTTGATATTTTTAAAGAAAACTTAGCCTGCCAACTTCTTTCAGCCCACTTTCTTTTATCTCGAATTCAATATTCTTGCCTTCCGGAATTGAGCGGTGCTTTCTTACGATGGCTATTCTGTGATTGGATTTTTCCGTTTTTTTCAATTCTATCAGCGCTTTAGACCAATACTTTGCTATCTGCCTTGAGGTCATCTCTATTTTATCATCCTTGGAGCTGTATACCTGATTTGTCACAAGCACGGGTATCTTGTTTTTCCTTGCTATTTTTGATAAGATTGAGTACTGGGTTGCTAATTGTTTGTTGACAGATGGAAAATTATTTTCATCCAATGCCAGACGATAAAGGCTTACAAAAGAATCAACGATTACTAGGCCAACTTTGCCGTCAATTTCATTTTCTATATTTTTTATCCTTTCATGCTGCTCTTCCCATTCATGCAATTCGATGAGAATCACGTTTTTCAATTCTTTTTCCGAGCCGCCCAGCTGCTTAAAGCGGTCAAGAGAAAACGAGCCTTCCGTATCTATGTAAACGACTTTTCTTCCATCGTTCACACAACACAGCGCAGAGCAGATGGCAATATTCGATTTTCCCGAGCCCGCAGGGCCGTATATGTTCGTGACAACGCCTTTCTCTATGCCGCCGTCCAGCAGCTTGTCCAATGGCGTGTTTGTCGGAGATTTGGTCATGAATTAAAGTATTGTGCAAAATACAAAAACACAACATTTAAATACTTTTTTGTTCTTAAGAACACTAATTAGGGTACTACAATATGCTAAAAAATGCAAAATATTATGGTGTTTGAAATGAAGTTTATAAAAATTCCAGAAGCTTCTTTCAAACACACTAAGGCTTCGCAAATATTATGGTGTTTGAAATGAGAATAGAAATAAAGAAAAACGGCGCTGTCATAATCACATTTCACACGATGAACAAATTTGATTCCAATTATGAAAGAAGCAAATTCTTCCGCGAGCTGCATGGCTGGAAGCAGACAGTGCCACAGAATAATAAGAGATATGAGTATCATAGGAAAGGGCTGCTTGACGAAGTACCGCACATAAAGGTGGCTGACTCTGTGTTTATAGTCGCCATGCAGAACATGAAAAGGATGATGAATTTCTTTGATGAATGGTCAGAAAAGGTGGAATATGACATGACGAATGTGATGCTTGAAAGGGAAAAAATGAGAAAGCTGCTTGATAACAGAAATATATAGTTGTCCAACAAAAAAATTAGTATAATATTTTGTTGAACTCCTATATACAAACCAAATAATTTATACATGGTGAAATGAAATTTCACCTGTACAGGCGAATCAAAGATTCGCCATGTATAATGGTTATTTATTTGGTTTGCTATAAATATGAATGAACAGAGTGATTAGCATGGACACAGAAAATAATGATTTCAGGCTTAAAGTAGGCGAGCTTTCGGAGCGGGGCGATGTAGGACGCGGCATAATCAGAATAAGCGCCAAAGACATGAAAAGAATAGGCATCAATGAAGGGGATATAGTAGAGATAGAAGGAAAAAGAAAAACGGCTGCTATAGCTGTGCGCGCTTATCCGGCAGACGTCGGCATGGATGTAATACGCATGGATGGCTTGCTGAGAAGGAACTGCGGGGCAAGCATCGGGGAGTCTGTAAAAATAAAAAAATCCGACGTGAAAGAGGCAAAGGCAGTGACAATCGCGCCTGCAAGGAAAGGAATAGTAATACATATGGGCGGAAACCTGCTGAAGCAGAATCTTCTTATGAGGCCGCTAATGACGGGCGATATAATAATACCGAACCCGGTGGTGCAGAACAGGAGGCAGCAAAACAGCCTTTTTGAACAGTTCTTTGGCATGGATTTCGGCGATTTCTTTTTCACGCCATTCGGCGACGAAAAATTTGTTGTTGTCAGCACAGAGCCAAAAGGCGTTGTGCGCGTTACAAGGGCAACAGAAGTTGATTTTTTGCCGCAGGCAACGAAACCATTAGAGGAAGAAAAAATTCCTGAGGTCACATACGAAGATTTGGGCGGGTTGCATGATGAAATAAAGAAAGTGCGCGAGATGATTGAGCTGCCGCTAAAGCACCCAGAGCTGTTTGAAAGATTGGGCATAGAGGCGCCTAAGGGAATTTTACTGCACGGACCGCCAGGCACAGGCAAAACGCTGCTGGCAAAAGCAGTGGCTAATGAATCGGGCGCAAAGTTTTTCGTGATAAATGGACCAGAAGTTATGTCAAAATTCTACGGCGAGTCAGAGGAAAACCTTCGAAAAATATTTGACGAGGCGGAGAAAAATGCGCCCGCGATAATTTTTATTGATGAGATAGATGCAATAGCGCCGAAGCGGGAAGAAGTAAGAGGAGAGGTAGAGAAGCGCGTTGTTTCGCAGATGCTGACGCTTTTAGACGGGCTAAAAACAAGGGGAAAAATAATTATCATAGGCGCCACAAACATACCGAATTCTATTGATCCTGCATTGCGCAGGCCCGGCAGGTTTGACAGGGAAATTGAATTGGGTGTTCCGAACAAAGAAGGCAGAAAGGAAATATTGCAGATACATTCAAGGGGAATGCCTATTGATAAGGATGTTGATATAGACAAGATAGCCGAAATAACTTACGGCTATGTCGGCGCAGACATCTCCGCATTGTGCAAGGAAGCTGCCATGCATGCGCTACGCAGGGTGCTGCCTGATATGGGCGCAACGAAGGAAGACAAGCTAATAGATGAGAATATTCTGAAGAAGCTTATTGTAATAAAAGAAGATTTTGACCACGCGCTCAAGATGGTTGAGCCGTCTGCCATGAGGGAAGTGATGATTGAGATTCCTAAGGTGAAGTGGGAAGACATCGGCGGCTTGGAAGAAGTAAAAAAATCATTGAAAGAAGCAGTAGAGTGGCCGTTGAAATATCCAGATTCTTTCAAGCGGTTAGGCATCAGGCCACCTGCGGGCATTTTACTGTTCGGCCCGCCGGGCTGCGGAAAAACATTGATAGCAAAAGCAGTGGCTAATGAATCGGGCGCCAACTTTATTTCTGTCAAAGGGCCTGAGCTGTTTTCCATGTATGTCGGCGAGAGCGAGAAGCATGTCAGGGAGGTTTTCCGCCGTGCAAAGCAGGTCGCGCCATGTATAATATTTTTTGACGAGATAGATGCATTGGTGCCGAGAAGAGGGTATGGCTCTGATTCACACGTAACAGAGAGGGTTGTTTCTCAATTATTAGCAGAGATATCAGGATTAGAGGAATTGCACGATGTTGTTGTCGTAGCAGCGACGAACAGGCCTGATATAGTTGACCCTGCGCTGCTAAGGCCAGGGCGATTTGACAGGCAGATTTTAGTTCCAACGCCAAATACAGCAGCAAGGCTGGAAATACTGAAGGTGCATACAAAGGATATGCCCATAACAAAAGATGTAGACCTGAAAAAACTGGTTGCGCAGACAGAAGGATTTTCCGGAGCGGACATGGAGGCGCTGACAAGGGAATCAGGCATGTATGCATTGAGAAAGAACATTGACGCGCAGGCAATAACAAAAACTGACTTTGATGCTGCAATAAAGGAAGTAAAGCCGTCTGTCAGCGAAGACATGAACAAATTTTATGATTCAATAATGAGGAAAAAGGTCGCACAGAAGATGGAAGAAGACATGGGCTACACAGGATAGGTAAAAATATTACTAATAATTAACAGGATAAAACAATAATAAAGCATTTATTCTGCTTCTGCAATAAATAATTATGATAGTCGAGGAGATACTGAAAAGGTTCTGGGATGTAAAGAGCAAAAATAACCTGTTCTTCTTGGGAATAATAATGGGTTTTATCGGCTTTGTTATAGGATGGCTTTTGTTCCCAGGAAAATTGTTGCCGGGTGTTTTTTTCACAGCAATGCCATTGGTGCCGTTTGTCCATAAAATCTACAAGAAAAGAATAAGCAGCAGGAACATGGCGCTGCTGTATATATACATATTTTTTGGCATGATTTTCGTTTTTACATTTCTATATTCAGTGGCGCCAACAGAAAAAATAGTTGAATTCGGCACCTATGAAAATATTTCGGCGCAGGACCCTTATATGGCATTTTCATACATATTGTCAAATAATACAAAGCTGATTTTCATATGTTTGCTGTTATCAATGATGTACGGCATCGGCTCTATATTCATATTAACGCTTAACTCCGCTGTGATAGGGCAGATGTTCTCGCATTTTTTGACGTCAGGAAAGCTTGATTTGCTGTTCGCATTCATGCCTCATACAGTAATAGAGATAACAGCGTACATGCTTGCGGCGCTTGCAGGCGGGGTGCTTGCTGCATCATTTATAAATATAAAGGATTTAAGAAAAAAATCTGAAAAAAAGGAATTTGAAAAAAAAGTCCTTAAGTCAGCGACGTTTTTTACGATTAGCATTACAGTTGTAATCATAGGCGCATTTGTTGAAAGTTTTGTCATGCCGCTGCTGGTATAAACTATATATATCCCCCCCCCAACTAAATATACTTATGGCAAAAAAGAAGGCAAAGAAAAGAAACAAAAACATTGAAAAACTTGGGATGAAAAGGGCACAAAAACGAATAAAATCCAGCAAAAATCAGCTATCAAGCCCATGGAACGATACGAATTTCATGCTCGGCTCCGTGCTTATTCTTATTATACTTTTTCTTGTTATAGGTGTTATTACAGCAATAAACGGCACATTGCCAATAGGAAGATTTATCGGCCCGCCAAGTTTGGTTGCATATTATGGATTTGATTCATGCAGCGGAACAATAGTTCAGGATTATTCAGGATACAACAATCACGGCACAGTATATGGCGCAACATGGAGTTCAGGATACTTCAACAAAAGCCTGAGCTTTAACCAAAGTTATGTTTCTGTCCCGCATAGCTCAAGTATAGGTATCACGAATACAAATGGCATAACAATTCAGGCATGGGTTTATCCGACAGCGATTGCCGCAGATATGGCAATAGTTTCAAAAATCAAATACGACTGGGCAGAGAGCATGGGTTATGAGCTTCGCCTGATAAATGGAAAGCCCGCATTCACACT
>DATDUE010000030.1:0-9195 GCA_035290505.1 archaeon
AGGGGGGGCAACATAGCCGATATAGCTGTCCTTGTTGTTGATATTAACGAAGGCCTGATGCCGCAGACCATAGAAAGCATCGGGATTCTCAAGGAGACAAAAACCCCCTTTGTAATTGCTGCCAACAAGATAGACCGCATAGAAGGCTGGGTTTCTGAGGATGATTGTTTCGCAGAAAATTATCCAATCCAGTCAGAAGACGTCAAAGCCGAGTTCGAGAAAAATTTTTACACGCTTGTAGGCCAGCTCGCGCAGCACGGCTTGAACGCTGAGCGATTTGATCGAATAACGGATTTCACGAAAAATGTGGCTGCTGTGCCTTTGTCATCAAAAACAGGCGAGGGCATTCCTGATTTGCTTGTTATTCTTATGGGTCTTGCGCAGCAATACCTGACGGATAAATTGATTACATCATGCCATTCAAAGGGCATTATACTCGAAGTCAAGGAAGTCCAGGGGCTTGGCACAACCATAGACACTATAATCTATGACGGCACAGCCCACAAGAATGATTTTCTCGTTGTTGGAGGCAGGACGCCGACAATAGCAAAGATAAGGGCGCTGCTTATTCCAGAGCCATTAAAAGACATACGCACGGAGAAAAAGTTTCGTTCCATTGACGAAGCCAGCGCAGCAGCAGGCATCAAGATTTCTGCTCCCGGTCTTGATGATGTCATTGCCGGTTCGCCAATAAGAACAGCACAGACATTTGAGGAAGCGGAGCAATTGCTGAACGAGCTGGAAAAAGAAAAAGAGGAAATAGAGATAAAAACAGAGAACGACGGGCTTATTTTAAAGGCAGATACAGTCGGCAGCCTGGAAGCGCTGATTTCTATTTTCAAAAATTACCCGATAAAGTCCGCGACAATCGGCCATGTCACGAAGTTTGACGTAATGAACGCCGATGCAAGCAAAGATATTTTCAACAAAGTGCTCATTGCCTTCAATTCCAAAATACTGGAAGATGCCGATGTGATAGCAAAAGACAAGTCTGTCATGATACTTCAGTCCAATGTGATATACAGGCTGGTCGAAGGCTATGACAAATGGATAAAGGAGCAGAAGGAAGCGATAAAGAAGAAAGAGATAGAGAGCATAACAAGAGCAGGAAAGATAATGGTGCTGCCGGGCTGCGTTTTCCGCGCGAGCAACCCTGCTATTGTCGGCTGCGATGTGCTTGCCGGATTTATCAGGCCGGATTATGACCTGACAAAAGACGGCGTGAATATTGTCGGCACGATAAAGCAGATACAGTCAGACGGCAAGAATGTGCCCGAGGCCAAGATAAGCGACAAGGTAGCTGTTTCTATTATCGGCCCGACAATCGGCAGGCAGGTGAATGAAAGCGATGTGCTTTATACAAATCCGACAGGCGATGACTACAAAAAACTCTTGAAGCACGAAAAGCTGCTGACAGAGCACGAAAAAAAAGTGCTGGAGGAAATCGCTGCGATGAAAAGAAAGCACGACCCGATGTGGGGGTATTAGAAAGAAACGATAGTTTTATTGAAAACAAAATGTATATAATTCTGAGTTGATATGAGATGAACTGTATGTTTTGTGACAAAAATTTTGACACAGAAAAAGACTATCAGATTGGTGAAAAGATAGTTTGTCGTGATTGCATGACACAATTAAGAATTTTTATTAG
The DNA here is from genome assembly GCA_035290505.1 of archaeon. Taxonomy (GTDB): domain Archaea; phylum Aenigmatarchaeota; class Aenigmatarchaeia; order GW2011-AR5; family DATDUE01; genus DATDUE01. The sequence continues at coordinate 1,652 of DATDUE010000030.1, forward strand.
ACATACAAGCAGATGAAACACTTAAAAAGGCTGGTTTTCATAGATTTATTATGGTTAAAGAAAAAAGACAATTAAAAAGACCGTGGTTAGCTTGTCTTCTAAATTTATTGTTTTTAGGACTTGGTTATCTATATAATGGAAAAAAAGGCTTGTTGGCTCTATTTTATTTATTGTTTCGATACTTTATTTTATAGAAGGGTTTATACCTACTCCAGAATCATTAACATTGCTTGTAGCTGGACTTGATTACTCAATTCTAAATTCGAGTGATTTATATCTTCTCGGTATAAAAGGAATTTTTGGATATTCGATAATTTTAATTTATATAGCACTTGGTTATGATGCTTACAAAGAAGCTCAAGATATAAATAAAAGTAAATGAATTTTATTAGGTGTAATTTATGAAATTTTGGTTTTCTTCTCTGATGTTTCAAACAGCCTAAACTTTATTTTTCTGATTAATTTTTTCTGATAATTCATCAATCTGCTTTTCATCAAAATACGTTTCATCACATTCTTGGCATACGCTGCATTCTTGTATGACCGATATTTTGCCCGGATTATTCAAATCAAAATCCATTCTTTTGGCTACTATTTTTATATTTTCCGAGCCGCACCTGACGCAAAAATCATCTTTCATAATAATCAACACTTGCCATAATCTTTTTATACCCATGGTTCATATTTATTGTTTTCGGTTAATTCGGTCATTATAGCCTTGTATGCATTTTGAGTCTGTTACTGGATGAGCTATAGTTATTGCTTTTATGTACTTCGGGGTTTCAGCTATTGGAATTTTGCATAATCCAAGCCCCTTTATATTTATGACGCACCAACTTTGATTCGGATACTTTTCGCTTGGATTGTCTATAATTACGCTTTCTTCTATCATAAGCCTTTTAATTTCGTCTTTGCATTTTTTTAAGTCATTTCCAAACATAGATATGATATTTCTTGTAAATAATCTGTAAATAAATTCCTCTGAAAATTGTATTTCCTTGATTATCTCCATATCTATCAACAAAATCTTATTGTTTTTGCATTTCTAATGATTTCTCAAACATCCACAACGCACTGCGCATAATATTTATTGCCTTTTTTTTCTATCTTTAGCTGCGAATATGTGGCTGCCTTTACTTCTACTTTTACTTCATGCCTGACTGCATCAAACTTTTCGCCGTGCGCTGTTGCTGTGAGTTTTTTTCCTTTAATTTTTACGTCAAAATCGCAGAAAGCCATTTGTTTCACGTCTTTTTCGTAGAGCAGTTTGTTCAGGAATTCGACAAACAGCTCCTCGTTGTTTTGTGCCTCGCAGGAAATTTTTATTTTTTTCGCTTTCTTGACTTTTTTTATATTAAGCATCACTTCAAACATCGCTTTGGCGCCCTCGGCGAATGCCTCTTCCAGCGTAGCGCCAATGCCTATTATCCCTATATCTGCCTTGTGCTCGAAAAATTTGTACATTAATTAAATAAGAAAGAATAGCTTAAATATGATTTTTTTCCGCCTTTTGTTACACACTAGCGTGACAGGCATTGGTTTATAGGAATCCAAATGAATATAATCTTAACTCTGTGGGGATGTGGCGATTGCGGATCTGCCGGTATGGTTTCGTGTTCATATGCCCGGCATTTTGCCGCCCGATATTGTCTTTTTCTCACAGGGCTTGGTTTATTTTGGTGATAATTTTGGTGATGAAAATGGAAAAAGAAAAGTTCAGGTCGCTGTTTGAAATACTGAAGTTCCTTGAACATGAGGATGAGGAGCATGCCGGAATAGAAAAAGCCATAGTAGATATGATGGACAAGTATGAAGGCGACCTCAATGAAGAGCAGAAATCTGTTGTGATGAAAGAACTGATAAAGTTTGAAATTTTAAGGCAGAGGGAAAAGGAACATATGAAGGAAAAAATAGAAAAGGAAGAATACCGTTTGATGATGACAAATTTCTACGGCGAGCAGTATTTCTCTGCGACATGATTAAGATAAATAGGTTTCTTCTTAATCATTCTTATGATAAAATTCTTTTTCATGGACGGATGCCCATACTGCATAAAAGTGCAAGCCAAGCTTGACAAACTAAAAATAAAATTTGTGCCGAGAAATATAAATGACGATGAAAACTGGAGAGAGCTTATGAAAATCGGAAAAAAAGATATGGTGCCGTTCATTGTTGACGGCAGCGTTGCCATGTACGAGTCTGATGAAATAGTAAAATATCTTGAAGAAAAATATGGGAGGAATGAAAATGCAAATAGGAGAAAAAGCGCCTGACTTTGAGGCAGAGGCCTATATGAATGGAAAGTTCGAGAAAACATGCCTGCACGATTTCCGCGGAAAATGGGTTGTTCTGTTTTTCTACCCACTGGATTTCACTTTCGTATGCCCCACAGAGATAGAAGGCTTTGCAAAGCATGAAAAAGAGTTTGAGAAATTGAATGCAAAAATAATCGGCGCAAGCACGGACAGCATCTTTTCGCACAAGAACTGGTTTGAGCGGGATTTGCCGCAAATAAAATATCCGGTAATTGGCGATACAAACCATGCAGTAAGCAGCGCCTACGGCGTTCTTATCGAAGAAAAAGGCATAGCGCTGCGCGGGACATTTATTATTGACCCCGAAGGCATTTTGCGCTACTGCGTTGTTTCTGATTTAAGCGTTGGAAGGAGTGCCGCAGAAACATTGCGCGTATTGAAGGCTTTGCAGACAGGCGAGCTGTGTCAGATGGACTGGGAAGAAGGAGAAAAAACATTGGGAAAGGCTTAAAAGCAGATGAAAGAAAATAAAAGTATGCCTACCGCAATATTCGGACAGTATGTCGGATTTTGGTTCGGCACACTGACATCAATATCCTTTTTGCTGATATTCCTTACATGCAGGATATGGGGCGCCACGCGGCTGCCAAAAATTTTTGGCAAATATTGGGAGAGTGTGCATAAATGGGCATGGATTTTTGGCATAATATCCGTGCTTTTGCATTTTGCATCTATAACTTCGGGTTATGTTTTCGGATTATGGTGGTAAAATATGAATAAAAAAGTTTTGGTTGCCATTATGTTAGCAGTTTTGGTTGCAGGATGCACAGGATACAAAACAACTTCAGAAACAGGCGAGCAGCCATTAGGTGACCAGCAGCAACAATCAGCAACAGGACCAACAATACCGCTGGATATAAAGGATTTTCGTTTTAGCCCGACAGAAATAACAATAAAAAAAGGAACAACAGTGAAATGGACCCAAAAAGACAGCGTTCCACACACAGTGACGACGAATGCTCCTGAAAGCTTTGATTCGGGAACGCTTTCGCAAGGTGAAGAATTCAGCTATACGTTCCAGAAGACAGGCACATACGAATATTACTGCTCCATACACCCGAACATGAAAGGCAAGGTTACTGTGACAGACTGATAGGAAATGCGATATATATGGCAAAGACTTTCTTCCGCTGCACGGTCTGCGGCGATATGCACTTCGGCAGGGCTGCTCCGGAAATATGCCCGACATGCGGGGCAAAGAATGCCTATGTGGGCATAGATGCAGAAGAGGCAAAAGAGCTCATGGATTTTTGATTAATGATTTCTGTCGTGAGCACTATCATCTTTTGATGATACTGCTAGCAGCTAAGGCTACCATAAGAATATGGTAGCCTTCCCGACAGAAATCATAATGACAATTGAGTTGATAGTATGGAGATTTCAGCAAAGCCATTAAAATATGCAAGCCTTGACGGCCTGTCAGAAAAGCAGTTGAAAGAGCATCATGATGTGCTTTACGCAGGCTATGTAAAGAAATACAACGAGATACAGAGCAAATTAAAAGGGCTTGATGTCTCTGACGCAAATGCCACATTCAGCATGATAAGGGAGCTTAAGCTGGAAGAAACGTTTGCATTGAATGCGATAAAGCTGCATGAAGGGTATTTCGGCTGCCTTGGTTCTGATGGAAAATGCAAAGGAAGAATTTTGCAGCTCATAGAAAATAATTTTTCTTCTTTTGACGAATGGAAAAAGCAATTTATGGCAATGGGTATTTCTGCTAGAGGCTGGGTTGTGCTTGCCTATGACAGGGAAAATAAAATCCTAAGGAATATTTTATGTGATGTGCATAATCAGGGAGCAATATGGAACTGCATTCCTTTGATAATTTTAGATGTTTATGAGCACGCTTACTTCATCGATTACGCGACAAACAGGAAAGCATATATAGATGCGTTCATGAAGAATATTGACTGGGATTATGCTGATGATGTTCTTGAAAAGAGGTGAGATTATGGCAAAAGTAGTTTATGAATGCACGGTCTGCGGCGGTACAAAGAGCAAGCCCGTATTCTGCTGCAAGAAAAAGGTAGTAAAGAAGAAAAAGTAGCAATAAGTGATAATTAATGTCTGACCTGGAGCGATTCGAGCGAAAAAAGAAGAGGTCCAAGCGCTACAAGAAAGGCTACGAGCGCAGGTTTGGAAATGTAAGAAAAATCAAGAGTTGATACAATGGACATGAAGGAATTCGAGAAAAAGATGAGCATCCTGCTGAAGGGCAGTGGTGTGAATATAGCAAAGGGCATTGAACTGGGTATTTCTGTCGAGAAGGCGGGGATAAAATTTTACACAGAGAAGCAGAAAATTATCAAAGAAAAAAACGCTATATATCTTTTCAAATTTCTCGCAGCCGAAGAAGAGTATCATTTGAAATTATTGAACAATCTGAAAGAATCGCTAAAGAAGAAAAATCAGTGGATAAAAATAACAAAAAAGCAGGCCAGGCCAAAGATATTTTCCGATAAGAGCATGGCCATAGACGAGAATTCCAGGGACATAAACATAATACTGGCTGCCATGCGCGCGGAAAGAGATTCACAAAAACTTTACTCTGGCATGGCCGAAAAAGTTAAAGATGCCTCAGGCAGTAAATTCTTTTCTGCTTTAGCTGACTTTGAGCAAGGTCATTTCGAGCTGCTGGATGGAATATTATTTAATCTGACTTACAACAGGGTTGAAGCTTAAACTTTGCAGGGAAGAATCAATTTTGGATTTCCGTCGGCATGTATTCCAAGAATATTATTTGCTTCTTTTTCCGAATAAAATCTCATAAACACTCTTTCGGTTTTTTTTAATTTTCCCGGAAAAACAATGTATTTTTTTTCGTTGTACACATTAAAATCGTCATAGATGGCAACATAAGGATTCAGTTCGAAATGAAAAAACCACTCATGCTGCATGGCATTTGCTATATTATCTTCTTCTTTCAACCCTGCGTCCAAAAACATCTTTACCGAAACACAGCTGTAAAAAGTATCTTCACATTCCAGATTATCAATTTTTTCAGCGAATTCTTTATCTTTATTTCTTGAAAATAATTCTTCATGGCAGGAATAGCTGAATATTTTTCTGAGTTTTGGGCCGTTATATTTATCGACGATTCGTGACGTGCAAAGATTTTTCAGCCCGTGATCGCTTTTTGCTGTATATTCCACATAGGAAATTATTAAGCTTCCTATAGTTTCCCATTCGCTTTCAGAAAGATAATCACGATGCTCAAAGTCCAATTTTTTATTGAATGGAAGCCCATTTTTTATTATGTAGTTTGAAAAATCAATTATATTTTTCATATAGGTTTCATTATAATTATAAATGCAGTAAGGATGATTTTCCTTTACAATATTGCTGCAGAAGGTATTTATGAATTTCCAATCACATGGTGTAAGGGCAAGCAGCAATTTGGTTTTTTTCATATAAATTCTATTATCAAAAACTAGATAAACCTTTATTAATTCTGTACATCCATAAACTAACTCATGGCGAAGAAAGAAAAAATAGAGATCGTGCGGAGCGACAGGATAAAGCCCAAAATTGCGACAAAATCGGTTTTTGTCAAGGGAAAAGACAGCGTGATGATGGATGAAAAAACAAGAAAAAGCATGAAATATTCCATAGCCGAAGGCACGCTCAATGCCGCTTCTTCGAACATAACAAGCACATACGTAACGCCCTATGCGCTTTTTCTCAAGGCAACGCATTCGGAGATAGGAATTTTGAATGCCCTGCAGAATCTGGCAGTGATAATTTCACAGATTCCAGGCGCAAACCTTACAAACCGCATGAGCAGGAAATCTATATGGTTATTCTCAATTATAGCGACAAAATTATTCTGGATTCCTATTCTGCTTCTGCCATTTTTTCCCAATCCTGTCTGGGTATTTATAATCTTAATATTTTTCACTGCTTTCTTTGCTTCGCTGAAAAATCCCGCATGGTCAAGCATGATGGGTGACATCGTGCCGCATGATATAAGGGGAAAATATTTTGGCAAAAGAAATTCGATACTGGGCGTGTCTGGCCTGATAACAATGCTTGTTTCCGGATTTATTCTGTCAGTTTACGGATTTTCCGCAATTTTCCTTATTTCAATAGTTCTCGGATTTGTTTCAATAATATTTTTCATTAAAATGTACGAGCCGCCTTTCAGGAGAAACTATTATTATAAGCATACATTATCTCTGAATTTTGGAAACGCCCTGAAGTTCGTGAAGGTGAATAGGAATTTTTCTCTCTTTACAATCTATATGACTTTCAGCGGTTTCGCGATAAATGTCGCATCGCCTTTTTTTACTGTCTATATGCTCAAGGACCTGAACATTGGCTATGCATGGTTTGCCATAATAGCAGCCATCGGAATATTAGTCAGGATATTTTCCCAGGGCTACTGGGGCTCGCTTTCTGACCGCTTCGGCAGCAGAAAAATAATGATAATATGCGCTGTGCTTATTGCCTTTGTGCCGCTTGGCTATATGTTATCCTATAATATAAATCATCTTATTATCGTGGAAATCTTCAGCGGCTTTGCGTGGGCAGGCTTTGATCTGGTTACTTTTAATTTTTTGCTGGGCGTTACGCCTGCTGACAGAAGGCCGAGTTTCGTGGCGAATTTTAACATTTTCACGGGCATAGGCGGAATGGTTGGCCTTCTTTCAGGCGGTTTCCTTGCAGAAGTCCTGCAGGGTTCGGGATTTCTGTTTTTCTTCGGCCTGCACGCCCTGTTCGCACTCTCCTTTGTCCTGAGGATTGTTTCTGTTGCTTTGATGCCTGCTATAAGGCAGATAGAGAAGGAGGATGCAACGCCTGTTAAGGACCTTTTCTGGCAGGTTGTTGTCGAGCATCCCGTGAAGGGAATGATGCACAGGATGGAATACTTTGTCGAGAATCCGGGCAAAGTCATGAATGGAATTGAAAGAAGAATCAGGAAAATTTGATGTTCCTGTTTGCTTTAAGGAAGTTTTTCATTTTTCATAAGTTCCTTTCGTGACATGGGCGGCGTATGCCGCTATGCTTCTTACAGACAAGCCTGTTTCATCTGATAATTTTTCCGAATTATATGTTTTGTTTGTCTTGCTATTTTCTATAAGTTTTATTATTTTTTCTTTTCTGATTCTATTTTTCTTCACAAAGTTTCTTTCTTCTCTGTTGTATGCTATTCCGAATTCTTTTTTATTATGCATAAAATAGTGTCCTATGGTGTTCGGCGACAGGCCTGTATCATGGGATATATCA
>DATDUE010000031.1:0-2741 GCA_035290505.1 archaeon
ATTTTTATAGCAAAAAAATATTTGCCCGCCCAACCCGTCCCCAGCCAGCCGCCATAATAGATAAAGGTAAACGGCTGACATATGCAAAAGGAGGTTTAGCTTCATGAAAGGCGCACTACTATCCAGCGTTATAGCGGTTGCGATAATCATAGCGTCAAGCGTTGTTGTCGTGAATGTATTGAAGCCTTCTATAGACAGTTCTCGTTCTGTCCAGGGCTTCAATGACGCGAAAAATATAATGACAGAGATAGATGCTATAATAAAAGAATTGATGTTTGAAGCTTCAGGCGCGAGTCGCTCATTAAACATAAAAACAACTAATCCGCTGATAATTTCAGGCAAGGAAGACAAAATAAAGATAAAGGCAGAAACCGATGTGCAGGTGCTCGACCCCGGCAGCAGGATAAAGCAAGGCAATCTGCTTCTTTCGTCAGGGCATTTGATGAAGGCATATGAAGGCGATGCAGACAATGACGGGAATACAGATTTGATACTTGAAAACGATGCTGTATTGTTTGCAGTGAGAAAAATAGGAAATTCAAGCAATTGGGCAAGCATAAATACAACGAATTTCATAACATTCATTAAAAGCAAAATAGCTGATGTGAATATCACGCCTGTAAGCAAGATAATGATTGACGGCATGGACAATTCTTCCTATGGCACTGGTTACACTGAATTGATAGAAAAGAATGACTACCTGACAAGCGGCGCCATCAGGGCTTATGTAAACAGCACTTCGTTCAGCTACGAAGTATTCTTTGCCCTGTCGGCGAGCTCTGACTTCGTGGAAATGGATATAAGAAGGGTGATGGTGAAATGAAAATGTCATATACAAATGACAAATATTTTGATATGTGTCATACAAATAATCACATAAAATAAACTATGCTCAATCACCACAATTTATTTAAATAGAACTTTTTATTATAATTTATGCAAAAAACAAAGAAAATTAAAAAAAGTTCTATTTCCGCAGCCGAGTTTGGGATTATAGAAAGGCTGCGCAGCAACGAAGTAAAGGTATTCAACGCTGACACGCTGCAAAAGATTCTTGGGTGGAAAAAAGAAAAAATATACCAGGCAGTCCACAGGATGAAGGCAAAGGGCATTGTTTCCGAAATAGGGGGCGGAAAATACATAATGTCCTCGGCTGAGATGGACATATACCAGACCGCATGCAGGATAATCTGGCCAAGCTACATATCGTTCTGGTCTGCGCTCAGTTACTATAAATTCACTGAGCAGCTGCCGAGGACGGTTTTTCTGGCAACAACGAAAGCAAGGAAAACGCTGAAGGTTAATAACACACCACTTGTTTTTGCCAAGCTGTCGGAAAAGCGTTTTTTCGGGTATGAAAAGACAGATGACATCGTGATAGCAAGCAGGGAAAAAGCCATCATAGACAGCATTCTTTTCTCAAGGTATGCAGGCGGCATAGCCGAAGTTTTCAAGTGCCTCAAGAGTGCATGGAGCGAGCTTGACAAAAATATACTCATTGATTACGCTTTCAGGGCTAAAAACAAGTCATTGCTGAAAAGGCTGGGATTTCTGATAGAAAAAGGCAGTTTGGATATAGATGCAAATTTAATCAAAAAAATAAATGCAAAAATAGGCACGGGGTTTTCAAAGCTGGATCCGCAAAGGAAAAAAACAGGCGTATACAACAAAAAATGGTGGCTTATTTTAAATACGGAGCTGATAGAATGATTTCAAAAAAACAATTGAAAGAGATAGCCGACAGGAATAAAATAAACCTTTATTTTCAGGAAAAGGATTATTTGCTTAATATTTTCCTGTATTCATTGTACAGGGAGGCAAAAGAAAAGAAAATAGTATTCAAGGGAGGGACTTGCCTGAAAATAGTCTATAATTACCCGAGATTTTCAGAGGACCTAGATTTTGGCACAGCATTAAATCCAAAGCAAATAGAAAAAATATTTCATAAAGCTCTTGAGGCATTCAGGCTCATTGATATAGAATATGAAATAATAAAAGAAGAAATCTTTGAAAAAAGCTTCACGGCAAAAATAAGATTCAACGGGCCGCTCTACACAGGCAGAAAAGAAACATCAAATTCCATAATGATTGACATCGGAGAGCGCGGAAAAATTTTGATGAAGCCGCTGTGGAAGCAGGTAAATTCCCAATATTCTGACATCCCAAATTATTTTGTTCTTGCAATGAATGAAGAAGAAATATTCGCGGAAAAGGCAAGGGCGTTTTTAATGAGAAAAAAGCCGCGCGATATGTTTGATTTATGGTGCATGATAAGCAAGGGTGTGCAGAGCAATCTTTTGATAAAAAAGCTGAAAGAAAAAAATGTTTTGCCCGAGATTGAATTCCCTTCAAAAACAGAATATGAAAGGGACATAGGCTCTCTTTTGCCCGTGCTTCCGCCCTATAATCAGGTTTCCAGCGAAATAAAAATCAGCCTTGAGAAGATGCTGAAAAGGAGGGGAAACAATGGATAGGAAAATATTATATTTGGTTGTTGTATTTTTTTTGTTTATATCAGGGCTTGCAACAGCAGCCCCAACCCTGACAGTAATATCCCCAATAAACACGACATACATAGCGAATGCATCGGCAGCATCAACAGCAAACATTTCGCTGATTTACACAGCATCCGATGCCAGCCTTGATAAGTGCTGGTACACGAACTCTACAGCGAACAACATAACATTGCCAAATTGTGCTGGCATTACATACCTTGTTTCATTGGGAAGCAATCATAACAT
>DATDUE010000032.1:0-23620 GCA_035290505.1 archaeon
ATTCATTCAATTCCTGCATTAATAAAAAAAATTCTTGAAAAAGAAAACGAAATAAGAGAAATCGCAAAAAATCTCGCGGAAAAAAAAGACATCTACATCATCGGCCGCGGGCTTTCATATCCAATAGCAAGAGAAATTGCATTAAAATTAAAGGAAATTTCCTATATTCATGCCGAAGGCATGATGGCCGGGGAGCTTAAACACGGGACGATTGCTTTGATAGAGCAGGACACGCCAGTCATTGCTTTGTTGGACGGCAACACTCATATCATTTCAAACGCCAAAGAAGTCGAGGCGCGGGGCGCAAATGTCATTGCCCTTTCCTCTAACAGCTCGCCATTTAACGGAATAAGAATTCCTTCGAAATGCGACGGCTCGTTTGCGATTTTGTCCGCCGTGGCAGGGCAATTGCTCACCTATCATATCGCTAAAAATAAGGGATTGTCGATTGACAAGCCCAGGAATTTATCAAAAACAATTACGGTTTTATAATTCTCCCCCATGAACCCTGCCTATATGTATGTTCAGGCTTTTCATTGACTTGAATTCAAGCCCACACCTGCATTTGTATATATTGATTTTCTCTTTCGCATTAACTATTCTTTTTCCTATCTTCTTGAACGGGTATCCTATGGGATTCTTTATTAATTTGCATGTTTCGTCAGGCCTGCAAACACCAATGCTGACATAAAACTCGTCGTTGAAGCAGTTGGCCGGCGGCCTGCTTTCCTGCCTTTGTTGGTATCTTATCTGCCCTAAAATAATGCTGCGTTGCAATGCTTGCCTATTTTTCTTGTTCCATTCGTATAACTTCTCTTCAATTTCCTGCCAGTCCCAGTTCATCATGCGCAGGAAATTTATCAACGTGAAAACGCTTCTCTTTCTGCCATCTTTTAGTCCTGATAGAATAAGCTTTATGCATGGAGGAAACAATTCCTCGTTTATTTTATTCTCCCACTTTGTTATTTTTCTCTTTGGTACCGGTTCTTTTTTCACTGTGGCATACCAGTCCATTGCATCCATTATAAGCGAAGCTGCCTCGTTTTCTTTTCCCTTAAAGAATCTTTCTGCCTTTTCTATATTTTTCAAAGCGTTTTCCGGCTTGGCTTCGCCAACAGAAAAGTTTTTTAATTGTGACAAGTTCAAGGGCAGCGAAACATTCCATGTCTTTTCATTCAGGCTATATGGCGCACGGAACATATGCCTTGCACCCCAGTTCTTCTCCACATCGACAAAATAGAAGGGACTCATTTCCTCCGGCTTTTCGCCAAGTATATCAACCAATTCTTTCATTGTCTTTCTTTTCAGCAGCTCTTTCATCAAATCAGCAGCAATATTCTTCCTTATGAACCTCGATATTATTTTCGGCAGTAATGGATACATTTTTTCTGTCTTTTTGTAATCAATTTCTTTTGGCAGCATCTCGTTTGGTATGCATATATGAAAACCGCGGCTGCCTGAGAATTTTAATCCATAATTCTTTATCCCGTATTTTTCCAGAAAATTGCATATCAATATAGCTGCTGTTTGCGCCTCTTCTATGCCTAATTTAGAGTCTATGTCTATCAATATATCAAACCCGATGCGCAATTCATCATAATTGTCTGCCGAGAGCTGCATAGGAAAAGCCCATCGCTCAACGGAAAAATGAAAAGAAGTTATGCCCCGAAGAGCCATCTGCTTTACGTCTTCTTTATATTGAAGCATATTAGGCCGCTTCTCATAGTTGCCGGAAAAAAAAACACCCGCAACCTCCCTGTTTTTTGCATTCTCAAATATTCTTTCCGCTACTGCATCATTATTATAATATTGCACAATTTGCTGCTTATTCATTTTAAAAACCATATGTTTTTGAAAGAAGTGACTTTGCAAAACAAAGAGCACTTCATGTTAATTAGAATAAAAGAAATGGATAAAAAGGATTTGAGGGTATTTAATAGGCTGAAACGCGCTCCTGAAGATCGTAAGGCTCATATGGCTGCTCTTTCATCAATCTGACAGGATATTTCTCAACCAGTTTCATCATTTCATAGAATTCTTTGAGCACTTTTTCCGCTTTTTTGTATTTTTTGTAATTTGCCAATACTTTGTGGATATCACGATTGCTTTTTTCTTCCTTACGCTTTTTATAATTCATTATTACTTCACCAGCAGCTTGGCCTTCTCTATGGTGTATTTCCAGTCTTCTGGCAGGCGTCCCTGACGAACATAATATTTGCCAAGCCTTCTGACCTTTGACTCAATAAGCCCAAGAGCATGGATTGATATAGCATCCTTTTTATTACTTTCTAAATGCTTGTGCAGGTTAACAGCTTTTTTCATGATATTAAACATGTCTTCTGGAATATCTCTCTTTATTTCCTTCTCAACAACCTTTGTTATTCGCAGGCCGAATTCTCTCACATCAGGAATGCCGTAGGTATCACGAAGAATCAGCCCTATCTTTGCATTTGAGTGTCCTTCCCGGGCTAATTTCAATATCAATTGCTCTAACTGCTCCTTCTCTATTTCCAGCCACTCTGATCTTATTTTCTTTAAGGGTCTCTTAGATCCCGATTTTCCGTGCTTTCTTGAATGCATTCGTGCCATTTTATCTCTCCTTGTATCTTGCTCTTTTTTCTATTTCAGATAATCTTTTAATAGTTTCTTTTGCGTCTTCAGAGCTTTTTTCGTAAGTGTTTAAAATGCTTTTCCACAGGACTTCATATATCTCGAAATGGGTGGACTTGATAGCCTGCTCAAGCAGACGCAAATCAATTGCCTTATCTTCTATCCTGCTGGATGAAAAACCCAAACCAAAATCAATAAAATATACGCTCTGAAACGCACTTCGTGCGTCATTCTCACTTTTTATATTAATAATCATGTTGCTCGTTGTCAGGTCGCCGTGTATTATGCCATTGTTGTGCAATAACGCAATATTTTCTCCGATTTCTTTTCCTATTTCCTCTGCATTTTTTTTATTAAGAGTATCCTTCACTTTCTTTCCGTCAATGAACTCCATTTTTATAGCAGTTTTTTCTTCTTCAAAAATTTGCGGCGTTGATACTCCGCATCGCCTCGCGGCCCGCAGCAGCGCAGCTTCTTTTCTTGTCCTTGAGCTGCGCAGCTTTTCGTCTATTTCTTCTATCCTATATAATTTTTTTACTCTTTCTTTTATGAGTGCATTACCTTCTTTTGTTAATATTGCTTCCGCGCCCTGTGCGATTATTTTCATGAATAAAGAATAGAAGCAAAGCCTTTTTAATCCTTCTTCCGAATTTATATCATGCTCAAGATTAATCATAAGAAATGCGTGCGCTGCACGGGCTGCATTTCTGTATGCCCGTTTGATGCATTGGAGATGGCAGAACGATTGGATGTCAGCGAAAAATGCACCGACTGCGGCATATGCGTGAAGTTCTGCCCTGTCGGCGCGCTGAAGGTGGAGAAAAAATGATTTTCAAGAACTCATATGATGTCGTTGTTGTAGGTGCAGGCCCTGCTGGTTCTTCTACAGCCAAGCAGTGTGCCGAGCTTGGGCTTTCTGTGCTTCTTCTTGAAAAGCGCGACGAGATAGGCGCACCAAAGCGCTGCGGCGAAGGGCTGAGCATGAACAATGAAAAAAAACTAGGCATAAAAATACCAAAGAACTGCATATCAACAGAAATAGACGGTGCCGTTGTCTACGCGCCAAATGGAAAGTCAATAGAAATAAAGTCTCAACAAACAAAAGGCTATACACTCGAGAGAAAATCGTTTGACAAATGGCTTGCTGCGGAAGCCGCGAAAGCGGGCGCAAAGGTTGTTTCTAAAGCAAACGTCACTGATGTCATAAAAAACGGCAGGCAGGTTTGCGGCGTAAAAATAAGCTACTTTGATGAAACGTATGAAATAAAAAGCAGGGTTGTTGTCGCAGCAGACGGCGTAGAATCAATGATAATGCGTAAGGCAGGAATTCGCACAAACAAAAAATTAAATCTGGTCGACTCAGGATTCCAATACGAGATGGCAGGGCTGAAGCTGAAAAACCCGAGGATGATTGAGCTGTATTTTGGCTTTGCAATCGCGCCGCGCGGTTATGTGTGGGTTTTTCCTAAAGGCAACGGCACAGCAAACGTTGGAATAGGCATTTCTGGCAACAGCGAAAATAAAGCAAAAGAATATCTGGATGAATATATTGAAAGCAGGCCTGATTTAAAGCAAGCCAGCATTTTGGAAGTCAACGCCGGCTGCATTCCAGTCGGCGACTTAAGAAAAAACATGGTGGGCGACGGTATATTAGGAGTCGGCGACGCAGTGAACCAAGTAAATCCAATACACGGCGGCGGCATAGCTGAAAGCATTTACGCGGGCAGGATTGCCGGGGATGTAATCAGCAATGCAATAAAAAAGAACGACTGCTCGGCAAAGGGGCTGGAGCCTTACAACAAGCTCTGGTGGAAAGAAAGAGGAAATAAATTAAAAAAAGTCGAAAAAGTCAGGGAAATGATGGAAAATATGACTGATGTGCAAATGAACAATCTGGCAGATGTCCTGTCAGGCGAAGACCTTGCTGGTTTAGCCCGCGGCAAGAACATTGCAAAATTGGCAAAAATACTGATAAAATACAAGATAAAGAATATCAGGAGCAGGTTAGGATAAAATACTTATTTAATAAAAATTCCAAAACTTGTTAATTCTTTTTTTAACTGTTCATAGTCTTTGAAAAGAATAGCACTCATCCCTAAACTCTTCGGTGGAATTACATCATCATTTAATTTATCACCAATCATAATCGTTTCTTTTGGCTTACATTTTGAAATATTTAACATCGCTCTAAAAAATTTTAAATTCGGCTTGATAACGCCAACATCAAAAGAAAATAGCGGGTAATCGATATAATTTAGCAAGTCTGTCTTTTTCTTTATTTGTTCTATGGCGAACACACTACTATTAGATATTAATCCTGTTTTGTACCCTTGATCCCTCAGTTGTTTAAGCATAAAAATTGTGTGAGAGTATAGTTTTGTTTCAGATTCTGCTTTATCTCTTATACTCATTAGTAATTTTATCATGTCTTTGGTTGTTTTTAATCCCATATTTTTACATAAACTTTTGTAAGCTTCAAACTTTGATTCCCATTTCTTGGTCTGTAGCGATTCCTCAAATATTTTTACAAACTTCTCTTTAGGTATACTAATGCCTGTTTCTTCTAACATTTTAGATGTAGTGCTATACTCAACATCCCTGTAAGCCAATGTTTGCCATAAGTCAAATATAATTAGTTTAATCATTAATTCTCAAAATCTATAGTTTTATAATCAGTATTTGAACCTTCTTTCGTAATTTTTGTGGTTCATCCATTCAATGATTATGGATATTATATTCACGTTGTTTCCCTGAACAGTATAAAGAAGCCTCCAGCCTTTGGGCAGGTCGTATTTCCAGAGATTGTCTATTCCATATTTTTTGATATACTCTTTTGGTATCAGCCTTTTAGGTATCGCTATTCCTATACTGTGATTTTTCTTGATATTCTCAATTGCCTGATTTATCAGAAGAAAAAGCTGTTTTTCGTCGCTATATCCATCTTTTAGCTCATAATAAGCTTCCCTTACTTTTGTATCAATGAAAGCTATTTTGCATTCACTCATAAATTATCAGGCCCTGTTTTTCCAGTCGCTTTATCATGTCAGGATTCCATATCCATACAAGAACTTTTTTGCTGTCCATTGTTATTTTATTTGAACTAATCAGATATGATATTATTACTTTGTATGCCTGATATGTTATTTTTCTCGGAAGTTTTTTCCATAATTGATAAATTGTATATTCGCTGCTATATTTTTTTATCGCCCGCTCCACCATGAGTATTGATTCGAGTGTTGGGTTAAAATCCAGCCTGATTTTACTTTCTATGCCTCTTTTGCTGATTGTAATTGCCATGATAATCACTATTATACATATATGTATAAGTATTTAAATCCTTTTTTTCACAACATGCTCAGCCCACAGGGCATACGCAAGCCCGATGATTATGTAGACAGGAATCATCTGTAAATAATTCCTTATCAGGCGGAATCCCAGATAATCCACAGAAAACACCCAGATGTCGTGGGCTGCAAAGATAATTACAAGCGCTGTTAAAAGCAGCTCTTCGCTGTGCGGCGTCTTGTCTGTTTTTGTGACAACCCAGCCAATTGCTTTCACAACAAGATAAAAAAACGCCACAGCAAACGGAACAAGAAGAGGAAATACCCATATGCCGAATGCGTTTTCTATGGGCTTGAACAATGGATTGCCCTGAGTGCCCCTCAATATGTCAAAAAATGTGTCAAGCAGGAGCAGAACAGCAAGAGTAATAAGCCCTGCCTTTTTCGACAAAATAATTTTCGGCTTTATCCATAGATTCATAATCCTATTTGGCTTTGGCTGCTTATAAATTAGTTGGCAATCATCAACGACATCAACAGAAAACAAACTTGAAAACATGACCACCGACGGCCTGAAAGTGGCTCTTCGTGTTCAGAATGATTTTGGCTACAAGGCGATGTTCATTTTTTCTTGTATCCAAATATTTTATCGTAAGTTTCGTGATCTACTATATCTAGAACGAAGTTCGTTATTTCGATTTCAGTCGTCCGCAACGTATAAGTCATTCTCCAGTAACCAGACAAATCTATTTTCCACAGATTGTCAACATCGTATTTGTCTATATAGATTTTCGGTATAAGCTTTTTTGGTATGTGTATTCCAGCCTAAGGATTGATTTTCAGAAGCTCAGATTTCTGTTTTATAGATTTGAGTAGTTGCTGATGAATTGAATTCGTTACGCCTTTCTTTATCTCTTCGCCAACAATCTTGTTCAGTTCTTCGTACTGTTTGGCAGCTTCTTCGCTAAGCACTACCCTGATTGCTTTATTCATCATATCTCAATACCTTTTTCTATGGCTTTCTGAAGCTTAGGGCTTTGGTTGTATGTCCAGAGTATGCCTTTCGGTCCTGATAAAATCAGCCCCCTGTTTTCCATGTATGCCAAAATAAGGTTAAGTGTCTGGTGCATAATCTTTGTCGGAAGCCTTCTTTTCAGCTCTTCCTTGGATATAGTCCCATCTGCTTCTTTCAGGACCTTCTCTACTTCAAGCATTGTGCTAAGGTTAGGATAGTGTATAATTTCGCTTTTTTGCATGGTTATCACTCTATATAAGTTTATGTATATATGAGTTTATATAAGTATTTAAATGTTTGTTTTTAAATAGGCGACCTCTGGAATTACGCCTAACATATCCGCTTAAACGAAGTTTTGCCCGACCTCGTGAGCAAATTTTTTCCTCGAATTGAGGCAACCCGCAATTCAGAGCTGAAAAAATTTGCGAACAGAGCTGGATGGCAAAATTTGGAGAAATTGGGGAAAATGTTTGGCATTTTAGCGTAAGCGACCCAATTTCTCGTTTAAGCGGTGTTATGCTCTCCATCAGTTACGCAGTTCTGATGGATTTCGACCGAAAAGTAAAATTTCCGTTTCTACAAATTTCTGCGATAGCAGACTATATTTTAAGGGGTTTCCGTTTATCAAGGCGTAAGCCCAATTTAGTAAGTACATCTAGGGGAAAATCTCTTTATTCTAACTATATTTGCCTCTTTTAAATAGTTACAAAAGGTAAGGTTTAAATACTAGTTATTCTTGATTATATTTAGGTGGACAAAATATGCTTGGATTTTTAGTAAAAAATGAGACTGTAGAAAGAAAAGCACAAGAATCTGTAGCTCATGCTTTAGAATGGCTAGAAGATCAAGGAATTCAACTTGGATATTCTCCAACCATTGCCTATGTTGATGCAAAGCATCCTATTATTAAACAAGCTGTAGCAGTAGTTGATAGAGAAGAAGAATCTTTCTTAAGAGCGCTAAACCTGCCTATGTCCATGTTTTGTGAAGCATTATACAAAAGAAGTGGATTAGAAGGAAATGTTGGAGCAGTTGCTCAAGTAATTGAGTTGAATAAGGATCAGTTTCTCTCTGCTTTTGACACTGCAAAAACTGGTGCTGATATTACGTTGTACAGACCAGCAAAATCAACATTAAAAAAACTAGATGATATCATGGTTCATGAGGTTTGGCATCTTGTAGAAAAAGGATTATTGAATGGAGATGATTTTATTCATGAAGGAACTGCTACATACGTCGCAAACAGATTTGCTGGAAGAGAATCTCAACATGGTGATTTTTTTTGGAAAATATTTGGTAAAGATATGCAAACAAGGATGTATGAAGGTGTAGCTGAAGTTATTTCTAGATTATATGGTGAACAACTTGATTTAAGAGATTTACTGAAAAAATCTAAAAGAAAAGGAATAGTTTTGGCTTCACAAGATCAAGTTTTGACCCCAATGAGAGTAATGATTGAAAAAACATTGCAAGATACATATAAAAAATTACATGAACAAACCGAAACGGAGGGTTATCATGTTGTATATGAAGGTGCTTTTAAACAAGCAACAAATAGGGGTAGACCAAATACAGAAATGCCTTTTCCTTTTGTAGTAGCGGTTCTATCTCCTGAAGATGCATTATCTGAAGGTAGAATCTATGGTCTTGGAGGTACCGCAGATTTCCAAGGAAAGATTGCTGGAAAAACTGCTCAGTTTGTTAAAAGATATCATAAAGCTAGAATGAATAGTATCGCGATTGAGTACAAAGGTCAAGCTTCTCAAGACGGAGTATATGTAGGAGATTGGAATTTTGATTCTGATACTGCAACTGCTGAAACAGGCGGTAAGTTTATCATGACAAGAGTTTAAGAGATTTTCCCCTTTCAATTTTTTAGGAATCCCCTTTTTTATTCTAAGAAACGGAAATTTTATTGAGTTTAACATCCGGATTTAAAGAAGTTTTTTGCCCTCCAAAAATCCGGCCCATATGGCTGGAGGATTTTTGAGAGATGGCAAAAAATTTGGGGAAACAAGTGCAACGCAGTTTCCCTTTAAATCGCTGTTATACGCCCCGAGCCGATAGGCGAGAGTGCAACGTGGTGCGAAGCAAGTCGAATTTTCACAAAAGAATATCAGTTTCTGCGAAAGCAGAATATCTATTTTAGAGCCGAGAAGCCCTGTTCATATTAGAATAAGATGTTATTTAGTAGTAGCATTAAAAAGATTTAAATATATCTGAGGAATATCTAATAATATGACACCAACAAAAATAAGATTGATGAGGCATCATCTTGGAAGAGTGGTCAGAACCAGACTTCCTAAAGAGGGATTCTGGGCTAGAGTGAATTATGAAGTAAATCGTCAAATAATTGATACACTCTATGGTAATGGTCACTTTGAATCTGGAAACAATAGAATCCGCTCACTCGATCCACAAACTCGTGTTGAATTGGTGGATGACATACAACCAAATGGTGGCAGAAATATCGACTTTATATGCGAGTCTGATTGCCCATACATTTCGGATTGTAGTTCTGGAAAAAGTCCTGCATCTGCTATGCGTGAAAGGGCGTGGTATGCTTATCCATTATCTAGAATACTTGCAACGGGTAATGGTCAAATAAGTAAGGAGTTTAAACCATTTTTTCCATCAGGAGAGTATACATTGAGTGATTTAGTTGAAAAAGCCAGAACTTACTTCAACAGATAATTATTGGGGGTTCTCGGCTCGTTCTTTAAGTGAAAATTCGATTGAGCATAACATGAGATTATCATAACTTTTGTTATGATAATCTCTATATGGGGTGGTTATCATAACTTTATAAATAAGAATTTACAATAAATATTTATGAATTATTCAGAGAGCCTTGAAAGGGAGATGAAAATAAGGAATTTTTCAGCCAAGACGATAAAGAGCTATCTTTATGCTGTTGAAAATTTCCTAAAATACGCGAAAAACAGGGAATTGAATGAAAATACTGTCAAGGATTACATTGTGCACCTTCTTAAAAGCAAAAACCCTTCCAGCGTTTCGCTCAGCCTGTCAGCCATAAAATTCTTTTTTGAATGCGTGCTTAGGCAGAAAATCAGCATTCCTAATCCGAAGAAGAACAAACCGATACCCGAAGTCATGACAATAAGCGAAATAAAGAAACTTATCGAAGCCACATCAAATATAAAGCACAGGATGATTATAAAATTGATGTATGGCTGTGGCATGAGGGTAAGCGAACTGACGAGCTTGAAAAAAGACGATTTTAATTTTAGCGAAGGGCTGATACATATAAGGCTTTCAAAAGGCAGAAAAGACAGGTTTGTGAAAATACCGGACTCTATGAAACAGGAACTGAAAGACTATTCAAATCTGAATGGTGATGATGTATTTTTCCCTTCTTCGAGAGGGGGAAAGCTTACCACGGCAACAATCCAGAAAATCATTAAAAATTCCGCCAAAAAAGCCGGAATAAAAAAGAATATTCATCCCCATACATTAAGGCACAGCTTCGCAACTCATCTCCTTGAACAGGGAATTGATTTGAGGATAATACAGAAGCTGCTTGGGCACTCGGACATAAAAACAACCCAGATTTATCTGAGTGTTTCAAATCAGACAATAAAAAACGTAAAAAGCCCTCTTGATAGTTTATGATGTGATAGATATGGTTCGATTAGACCGCATAACAATGTTCGGCTTCAAATCGTTTGCGAACAAGACGACGATACCGTTTCCCGCAGGATTTAATATCGTATGCGGACCCAATGGCAGCGGGAAGTCATGCCACGGCGATACAGAAGTTCTTTTGAGCAGCGGCGAGCTGAAACCAATAAAAGAAATAGTTGAAAATGCCCTAGAAAAGTCAGAAACCCATGTTAAGCTGGATGACGGGGTCTATACACATGAAAATCTGGAAAAATTAAAGGTTCTTGGGCTTGACACAAAAAACATGAAAGTCGTTGAGAAAGACATATCGGCATTTATCAGACGCAAGGGTGAAAAGGAACTTTACAAAATAAAAACAAAAATAGGGAGGGATGTCACAACCACAGGCTGCCATCCTGTCATGGTTTTCAGGGAGGGAAAAATAGTTTCTGAAGTTGTTGAAAAGCTAAAAGAAGGTGACCTGATAGCAACGCCTAGAAGACTTGAACTGCCGGAAAACGAAATGAAAATAGATGAAATAAATATTAACAATGATTTTGCACGCTTTGTTGGTTATCTAATTGGCGATGGTTATGTTACCTTTAACAGGGCTGAGTTCGTCAACGCCGATGAAGAGATAATTGACGATTTTGAATACCTTGCGAATAAATTTGGCTTAAAAATAAAATATAGGAAAAAATCGGGAAAGGCGACAAGGTTAATAGTATGGACAAAGGAATTTCCGACTTTAATGAAAAAACTGTTAAGATCTGACAGCGTTCTACATCTTACTTCATCATATAAAATTATTCCGCCTGAGATAATGCTTTCCAAAAAGACTGTTATTGCAAATTTTCTGGCAGGTCTTTTTGACTGTGATGGAACTGTAAGAAAAGACAACCCTACATTTGAATATACTACTAAAAATGAGAAACTTGCAAATCAGGTCCAGTTATCATTATTAAGGTTTGGTATCGTGGCAAGAAAGGAAGTGAAAATGAAGCACGCGACAAATACAAAGCTAAGAAAAAAATCAGCATATTACTTTATTGTAATAGAAGGGAAGGAAAAGCTTCAGCAGCTTTATGAAAATATACCTATGCGCTCCGAACTAAAAATAGGACGCCTCAAAAAAGCCGCTGAAAAAAATGTAAAAAGCGGCTCAAATATTGATGTCCTGCCTCAGGAAACAAATCTGTTGGTAAAGGACTGTGCAAAGCTTCTTGGCATTGAATACAAGCCCCTGAGAAAGAAGCATCCATGGTTTGCAGCTTATATTGAAAATCGATGCTGCCCGACGCGGAGGGGAATAAAAAATGCCATTGAGATTTTCAGGGAAAAATATCAAAAAATAATGGATTGTGAAAAAAACCTCAAAATCGACAAGAAAATTCTTCTTGAAGCTTTAAAATTATTAAACATAGATAGAAACTATGCAAGCAAAAAAATAGGGTTGAATAAAGAATCTATAACAAATTCATGGATACTCCATAACTCTAATCCGAGAAAAGCAAATCTGGAAAATCTTTATAATTATTTAAAATCTGAAATAATCTCAAGACTGGAAAACTTAAAAGAAATAATGTCAATACTCGAAAATTTGGCTTCTTCTGACATATTCTGGGACAAAATAAAAAAAATAGAAAATGTCTCGGGAGAAGAATTTGTCTATGACCTGACAATACCAAACTGCCACAATTTCATAGGAAATGGCATTTTCGTCCACAACAGCAATATCGTCGATGCCCTTACTTTTGTCATGGGCGTGACATCGGCAAGGCACATCAGGGCGCATAAATTGCAAAATCTGCTGTTCAACGGCGCAAAGGACAAGAAGCCTGCAGATTACTGCGAGGTTTCCCTATATCTGGACAATTCTGACAGGAATGTTGTCGGTTATGAAAAGGAGATAAAAATAACGAGAAGAATTACAAGAAGCGGTATTTCTATTTACAAATTAGACGGGCACACAGTCACGAGGTCAAAAATACTTGACTCGCTCGCAAACGCCAACCTCTCGCCCGATGGCTGGAACATCATAATGCAGGGCGACGTAACCAGGATAATAGAAATGTCGTCCATGGAGAGAAAAGAAATCATAAATGACATCTCAGGCATAGCTGAGTTCCAGGAGAAGCGGGACAAAGCATATGTAGAGCTTGAGCGCGTCGAAAACCGCGTAAGGGAAAACATGATTGTTGTTGCCGAAAAACAGCGTCTGGTTGCGCGCCTTAAGCAGGAAAGGGAAAACGCGGAAAAATATGTCTCTCTTGAAAAAGAGATGAGAAAATCAAAAGCTTCGCTGATAAGGAAAAAATCCGGGGATGCTAAGGAAAAGATGAATATACTTGAAAAAGAAATAAAAGCAGAATCAGAAAAGTTTGACATCCTTGATAAAGATTTTGGAAAAGCGGAGAAAGACCTGGACAAAAAAGAAAAGGAACTGCAGAAAAGCATTGATGAAATTATTTCCAAATCCAAGAACTACGAAATCATGCAAAAAATAAATTCCATAGGCAACGAGATAACGCGCAAAAGGGATAAAATAGAGATAAATGAGAATAATATTGCCTTGGCAGAGCAAACAAGCAAGAACGAGGCTGTGAAGTCGATATTATCGCTTCATGACTCAGAAGTCCACGGCACGCTTTCTTCCCTGATAGATGTCCCTGAAAAATATTCGGTTGCATTGGAAGTGGCGGTTGGCAGGCATTCTGATGACATTGTTGTCGACAGCGAAGAAACAGCAGCAAGATGCATAAAATACCTCAAGGAGAGAAAAGTCGGCCGCGCCCGCTTTATTCCGATGAATATAATAAAGCCCAGGCATGCGGGAAAATGCAATTACAAGATTATAGGCTTTGCCACAGAGCTGATAAAATACGAGAAAAAATACAGCCCTGCTGTTGATTATGTTCTTGGAAACACCATAATTGTAAATAACATTGACGAGGCAAAGAAGATAAGAAATTTTCGCTCTGTCACTTTGGACGGCGACCTTGTCGAAACAAGCGGTGTCATGATAGGCGGCTTCTACAGGAAAAGAAAAGAGCAAAGAGGCTCAACAAACATACATTTACTTCGCTCAGAAAATTCAAAATTAGAGAAAGAAATATCAAAACTGGAGAAAGATTTGGAAAGCCTTCGCAAGCAGGAAAAGGAAGAGAGCAACGAAGTGGTAAAGCTGCAGGAAATAAAGAAAAGGCTAGAAGAAGAAATAGAAAAACTGAGGGTCGGGCGAAAATCGTCTTATGAAGAGCGAATGGTTCTTCAGGGCAGCATAAGCAGGAAAAAAATTGATAAAGCAAGGCTTGAAGCAACGCTTGACAATTTAAAAATAGAAATGGAGGATTTCTCTGATATCGGGGAGTTTTTTGACCTGTCACAGGAAGAAATGCAGGAAAAAATAACGCGCTGCGTAATGGAGATAAACAAGCTCGGCCCTGTCAACATGAAAGCGCTGGAAGAATACGACATACTTAATGTAGAATATGAGGAACTAAGAAAAAAACTGGACAAGCTCCTGCAGGAAAAAGAGGCAATAACCAATACAGCTCAGGAAATAGAAAAAAAGCGGTTTGACAAGTTCATGGAAACTTTCAATGAAATCCGTGAGCACTTTTCAAGGATTTATATTGACATGACCGGTGGTTCCGGAGGACTGAGGCTTGAAGAGGAAAACAACATTGACTCAGGATTAATGATAGAAGCCTCGCCTATGGGCAAGAAAGTCTTGAATATTGACTCTTTGTCAGGCGGTGAAAAGACTATAACAGCCCTTGCGTTTTTGTTTTCTATATTGCAGCACTACGCATCGCCTTTCTATGTTCTGGACGAGATAGACGCGGCGCTTGACAAGGCGAACACAAAGAGAATGATAAACCTGATAAAGAAATATTCCAACCAGACGCAGTTCGTGGTCATAAGCCACAATGACTTCACGATACAGGAAGCAGACAAAATCTTTGGCGTCTCGATGGAAGACGGAGTGTCAAAGGTATTCGGTATAGAAATGCCCACGGCGTGATTCCTATGTTAGACGAAAACGAAGTGATAAAAACAATAATCCTAGGCAGCGACTGGCAGGACGTGCTGTCTTCTTTGGTGGTGGAAGAGGGAATGGACCCTGTATCTGTTGATTTGATAAAATTGACAGAAGCTTTCATGAGCTATCTGCATAAATTGAAGGATTTTGATTTTCGCGTTCCGGCAAGATTTATTCTTATTGCAGCTATTTTGCTTAGGATGAAATGCGAATTGCTCTTAGAGGAAGAAGAGAAAAAACTGCAGAAAGAAGCCCAGCAGATTATACCAATAGATATAAGCAATATTCCTTCTCTTTCGCCGCCCATGGAAAGAAAGACAGTTAGGAAGGTCACGCTAGACGAGCTTATCAGCGCCCTTAGCAAGGCAATTGACTTCAAGGATCGCAAAGAATCAAAGCGCATCAGGCTCAAGGGAGCAGTAGAAGCCCTTATAGAACCGGAAGAGGATATAGAGCTAAAAATAAAGAGCACGCTGGACAGCATCATGAAAAACAACATAATAAAGTTCTCCCAATTAGTGCCGTCATGGCACAGGAAAGAAATTGTAGAGTCCTTCCTGCCGCTGCTCTATCTTATGCAGAGAAATAATATTGCCTGCGAGCAGGAAGGATTCTTCAGCGAGATTTACATCAAGATAAGGGATTCGGAACAGAAACCTTTAACAGAATAATTTTTTATACTGTTCAAGACTATTTCTATCATGGACCCCAATACCAAGTCGATAAAGCTCGCGCTGCTGGAAGCCACATTGTTTACTACCGATGAGCCGCTCTCTATGGAAGAGCTGATTAAGATACTAAAAATCCGCAGGGAATCAATAGAAAAATTAATGAACGAGTTGCGCGAGAAATATTCAAAACCTGATAGCGGCGTATCGCTGTCAGAAATCGGCGGCTATCGGTTGGTCGTGAAATCAGAATTCGCTGAAAAAGTCTCTCATCTCACCCCTCACGCCGATTTGTCTAGAGGGCTGTTGCGCGTTCTTGCTATCATCGCTTACCATGAGCCGATAAAGCAGGCAGACATCGTAAAGGTTGTCGGCAACCGCACCTATGATTATGTTAAAGAACTGGAAGAGCGCGGGCTGGCGAAAAGCGAGAAGAAAAGCAGGACAAAGATTATTTCCCTGACGCCGCAATTTGAAGAATATTTTGGCGTGAACAAGGAAGAATTAAAGGCAAAATTCAAGGAAGAAAAAGAAGAGGCAGATTCTCATGACAAAGAAATGTAAGCTGTGCAATGCCCCTCTAGAAGGCGGTTTCTTCTATAGATATGTTTTCCGCAATCTGATGTATCTGCGTGAATCGAAAAAGAGGAAAGGCTACTGCAACCATTGCGAGGATAAAAAATAAAAGAAGCCTTAAATAATATGGCTGATATAACTATCATAGGTGCATGGTATGTTCAAGGATGAGGAAGATTTTAAGAAGAAGATTGGCATGAGCACATTGGAGTTCAGCCGATTCATCCGTGAAAAAGTGGCAAAAGACATAGACAAAGAGCTAGCTGCGAGAAAGAAGAGACGCTAATTCATCTTTTGTTCTTATGAATTCAGGCGTTTTCATGCTGTTTTTGCCGTTTACTTCTTTATAGATTGCGACTATTTCCGGATTTGACATGGTTTTTCTGTTAAATGTTGCTATTGCTTCTATGCTGCCAACTGATGCTGATGAAACTATCCTGAAATCGTCCTTCATTTCCTGCGCTCTTGCATTGCTTATTCTGTTTTTAACTTCGGATGCATATTTGGTTGAAAGGGCAATAACCCTGTCTGTAAGCTTTATCGTGCCGCTTATGGTGCTGTTGTAAATATCTTTGAGTCTTTCAGCGCCGCTTTTATCGCCTTTTTTTCGAAGAAAGTCAGAAGCCGAATTTATCTCCTTTTCTATTACTTCAGAAGAAATCACGAATTTCTTTTTCCCTGCTGCCATAAGTAGCTTTTCAACTTCTTTGTCAGTAATGGCGGCTATGTACACGGATGTATCTATGAGTATCATAATTATAATTTTAAGCATTTTCATATAAATTCTTGAAAGCTGAGTCTGTCACTTACGCAATCTTTCCCACAACCTTTATCACGTCATTCAGGACTTCTTCTGGCATGCGGTTTCCGTCTATGGTTATGGTGTCTGGGAAGAAGCCTTTCAGCGACAGGTAATTCTTCCTTATCTGCTCCAGCTTGTGCTGCTCTTCGAATAATTCAACGTGCGGCCTCGCTTTTTTCATCCTCTCGACGCAAATGCCCGGCTGGGTGTCTATGAATATTATCAAATCAGGCTTTCTGAAGTTGGCATTCAGTTGCTTTAATATTGGCATTGAGACTTCCAGCCCGCCGTAAGCCAGAGAAGAAAGCACATAGCGGTCGCAAATCACATATTTGCCTTTCTTGAGAGCAGGCTCGATCTCGCTTTCTAGATGATGAGAACGGTCTGCCGCGAAAAGCATCTGCAAAGCGGTCGGGTTTATGCGCCACTCCTTGCGCAGCGATGACTTTATGAGCCCGCCTATCAGCCCGTCTGTCGGCTCCTTTGTCAGCACCGCATCCTTTTTAGAAATAAGGTGATTCCTGAGCAGCGTTGCCTGCGTCGTGATGCCAGAGCCATCTAGCCCCTCAAAAACGATGAATTTCCCGCGCATGGTTTCTTATATGGTGCGGAAGTTTAAATAATTAATTGCGGGCAAAACATGAACATTGGAACTTTGCATCAATTTTCTTCAGAAACAAATTCATCCGCATTTATGAATTCAATCTCTTCCCTGGTGATTTTCAGGTCCTTAAAAGTGAAAGCCTGCGTTTTTTTATCAAGAGCCACACAGCAGTCCTTTATGATTATTATCTGAAAGTCCCTGTCATAAGCCTCTTCGGCTAGGCTTCTTACGCAGAGATTCGTCAGGATGCCGCAGATTACTATTTCCTTTATTCCCTTGAGCTCTTTTCCTAGTTCTGTCTTATAGAACGGACTGATCTTGTTTTTTGTTATTAGAACATCATCTTTCCTGTAAAGCCCGCTGATTATTTCCACGTTTTTCGTATTTTCTTTAAACGCTTCAGAGCCTTTTTCGATGTGCCTCGTGAAGATTATCTTGTATCCATTTTTTCTGCAGAAATCAATCAGCCTGCTTGTTTTTTTGATGACGCCAGAAATATTGCCCACGTAATAGTCCGATTTTTTGTCTATCCATTCATTTTCAAAATCCACGAGAATCAGCGCTTTTTTCATAACTAAACCTTCACTCCGCTTTTTTGCAGCTCTTTGTATTTCTTCCAGTCGTCGTCCACGCGCTGCTGAATTTCTTTTATCTCTTTCTCTGTCAGGTGCTTGAATCGTCCCTGCGCCTTCAGGTATTCGTCAACTTTCTTTCCTTTTGGCTCATGCGTTACTCTCAATAAACCGTTCTCTATTTCATACATCACCCAGATGCCGGAATCGACAGCCAGCTTCGCAACCTCTATCGTCTTTTCTGGCGGGTATTTCCATGCAAGGGTGCAGGGCGCATGAATAAGCAGAAATTTCGGACCTTTTATCGAAAGTGCTTTTTTCACTTTCTTTTGTATGTCGTTCACATCGGCAATGCTTGCTGTAGCAACATATGTCGCGCCCTGAACAGCGAGCATCTCTGCTATCGGCTTCTTGAAAGTCTTGTTACCGATTGATTTTTTGCCGTCTGGAGAAGTTGTAGTCCATGCAGCGTAAGGCGTGGCAGAGCTTCTTTGTATCCCAGTGTTTGCATAGCACTCGTTATCGTAGCAGATATAGAGAACATTGTGCCCTCTGTCAACCATGCCTGAAAGCGCCTGAAAGCCGATGTCAAAAGTTCCGCCGTCGCCTGCTATCGCAATAACATTATCGTTCCTGCCCAATTTTTTCAAAGCAGCTTCTATGCCCGAAGCCACAGAAGCCGCGCACTCAAAAGCGACGTGAATGTAAGGCACTGCCCATGCTGTTGTCGGGTAACGGGAAGAGAAAATCTCGCTGCATGATGTGGCATTGGATATTATCGTGTTCGGGCCTGCTGCGTCAAGTATGTGGCGAAGACCGATGGCTGGCCCGCAGCCCGCGCATGCTGTATGTCCTGATAGAAATAGGTTATTCATAGTTATCACTTTATCCATTTCACTTCTTCTTCCTTTTTTCTCAACGAAGCAAAAATATTTTTTATGTTGTCTATGTTTATGTCCCTGCCGCCGAGCCCGCCGATGAAGTTGCTTATGGGCTTCTTTGAAATCGCCTTTGTTTCTGTATAAAGCGCGCCAGCGCTGCCAAGCGAGATGTCTTTTTCTATCACTGTCAGCGACTGAAAATTGTTTATTATTTTCTCTATTTCCTTGGGAAACGGCCGGAAGCATTTTATCCTAAGCAGTCCAATATCCTTTATTTTCTCTTTCTCGATTATGTGCTTTATCGTTCCTGCGACGCTGCCCATTGTTATAACAAGATGCTTTGCGCCTTTTGTGTTGTATTTCTCATAAAGGCCATTTCCATAGCTTCTGCCGAATTTTTTAGCAAAGTCATCATTTACTTTTTTTATCACATCTGTGGATTTTTCTATTGCCTTTGCCTGCTCTTCCTTGAATTCCTGATAATATTCAGGCCCGGCGTACTCGCCCTGTGATATCGGCTTTTTCGGATTTAGTTCTACAGAGGGCTTGTAATCACCTAAAAAGCCCTTTGTGCTTTCTTCTAATTGCACAGGCTCGTAAACATGAGAAAGCGTGAAACCATCTACGCAAATCATAACAGGAAGAAGCACTTTGCTGTCTTCGGCGATTTTGTATGCCTGTATAATCGTGTCAAATGCCTCCTGGGCTGTCTCGCAGTATAATTGTATCCAGCCGCTATCACGAGCGCCTATGGCATCTGACCAGTCGCCCCAGATGTTTAGCGGAGCAGACAATGCTCTTGTCGCGACAGCCATCACTATCGGCAGCAGCATGCCTGACGCTACATACAATAGCTCCCACATGTAAGCCAATCCTTGCGATGACGTGGCTGTGAATGTGCGAACGCCCGTGGCTTGCGCGCCAATGCACGCTGCCATGGCTGAGTGTTCTGATTCCACGTTCAGGTATTCGGCGTCAAGCCGTCCGTCAGCAACGAGGTCTGCAAGGCTTTCGACTATATGAGTATCCACTCTTGTTTAATTGATAAACAAGAATTGTGGTGTTATCGGATATGCAGCGATAACTTTAGGTTCACATAATCGTACTGCCTCAGCAATTGCCTGGCTGCATTCGATTACTTTTTTCATTTTGTTTCACCATCAATCCATTCCAGATAATTCTTACTGCCCCTTATGTCATAAAAAACTATGCACGAGACTTCGTAGCTGTGTATTTCTTTTACTTCTGCAATTATTTTTTTCTCTTTTTCCTTTCTTGTTTTGGCAATTATCACATACTCGCTGCTTTTTTCTATTTTGCCTTTCCACCAATATTGCGACTTCACGGGAAACATATTGGCGCATGCTATGAGCCGCTTCTTCAGTAGAGCTGATATTATTTTTTCGGCTTCGCCCTTGCTTTTTGCTGTGATATAACAGCTTACAAACATAAAATCACTTCTCCTGCTCTTTATCTATCGCCTTGAACGGGCAGACATTCTGGCAGATTAAGCAGCCCTTGCAGTAATCGTAATTTATTTTTACTATCTTCTTGAATTTCGAATTTTTGTTTGCATTATCAGTCAGTTCCATGCAGCTGTCAGGGCAGTGAATAACGCATATATTGCAGCCCGTGCATTTTTCGTTTACAGCAGGACGAAACGTGCGCCACGAGCCTGTCATGTTGCCTAATGTCTTTTTTGCTGTGACCGCGCCGATTGTTAATTTTTCTGCCATTTGCACACCTCATAAGCCTTTCTTATTGCTGTTATGTTCTTTTCCGCCAGCGCAGAAGGAAATTTCTCCTTTATAGCCTCTTCTATTGATTTTAAAGACAGCAGCTTCGTTGCTTTTACAAATGCGCCGAGCATGGCTGTATTCACAATATTCCTGCCGAATGTTTCTATGGCGATTTTTGTCGCATCTATGCTGTATGTTTTGTAATTATTGATTTTTCTGCTGCTGGCTGAGTTTATTATTATGACTCCGTTTTTTCCCAGTCCGTTTGTCACATCAGCCAGCGAATCATCCAGAACTATCAGGTAATTGGGGTTGTATACTTCTGTCCTGAGATTGATGAATTTTTCGTCTATTCGACAGTATGCCTCGACGGGCGCGCCTGTCCGCTCAGGCCCGAACTTGGGAAAAGCCTGGGAATATTTGCCGTCTTTGAAAGCAGCAATAGCCAGAATTTCTGACGCAGTCACAGCGCCCTGCCCGCCCCTGCCATGTATGCGAATTTCTATCATAATTATTCAATTCTTTCTCAAACATTTTAAATGCTTATCCCAATTAGGAATAGCAAGGCGATATTTATGAAGGCATTGATAATAATTCCTGCCCATAACGAGGAAAAAACTATAGAAAACGTCATAGAAAAGGCAAAAAAATATGGCGATGTGCTTATTGTTAATGACGCTTCTATTGATAACACGGAAAAAATAGCAAAAGAATGCAAAGCAATAGTTATAGCACATAAAGAAAACAAAGGGCTCGGTGCTTCACTAAGAGACGGCTTTGATTATGCCATAGAAAAAAATTATGATGTTGCTGTAACAATAGATGCGGACGGACAGCACGACCCCGAGGAAATAAAAAAATTCCTGAAAAAAATAGGAGAAGGCTATGACTTTGTTTTAGGCCGTAGAATAAAAACAAAATACCCTTTTTTCAAGCGGTTCGGCGGCTTCTTCCTTAACTGCGCGACAAATTTTATATCAGGAACAAACTTGAATGACACTGAAAGCGGATTCCGTGCAATAAAAGTCGAAAAGCTGAAAAATTTTTACCTGAAATCAGATAGGTACCAGATTGCCGTGGAAATTGTTTTTGAAGCAGGTAGGAATAAATTAAAAACTGCAAATGTTTTTGTTCATTCCCCTTTGTATGTGAAAGGTGTTGGTGTGATGGATGGGGTAAAAAACTTTTTATTTCTTATGCACCGCAGGGAAAGAAATTGGTTTGATTATATAGAGGATTTCAAGTATGTTTTTGAAAAATGGCTAGCTAAGCTGTAAGGAATTCATTGTAAGCATAATTCCGCTGTTCAGGCTTGTCTTGGGCTTCCATCCCAAGTTTCTTATCTTTGTTATATCTGCCTTGCTCCTCTTTATCTCGCTTTCTATAGGCATGTCAAACTTTATTCTTGGCTTTGATTTTGCCAAATCTTGTATTGTGTCTATTAATTGAAGAATAGACGTTTCTATGCCTGTCCCTACATTATATGTTCCGCTTTTTTCTATGCCGAACATAAGGGCATCTACAACATCAGAAACATAGACAAAATCCCTTGTCTGCAAACCAGAGCCAAAAACAGTGATATCTTCGCCTTCTTTTATCCTTCTTGTAAATTTGTTTATCACGCTGCTGCCTTTTGGCCCGTAAACATTGAAAAGCCTTGCTATGAAAGCATCTCTAAGCATCTTTTCTGCTTTCATCTTGCTTTTGCCGTAGCTTGAAATGGGCTTGCACTCTTCACTCTCCTTTATAGGCAATTTTGCATCGCCGTATACAGCAGCAGAAGAGGTAAAAATAATTTTTGCATTTATATCTTTTGCCGCCGAGAAAACATATTCCGAGCCGATGAAATTTGTCCTGAATATTTCATCACCTTCTTCTCTTGCGTCTGTCTTTGCCGCCAGATGAAAAACAAAATCACAACCATGCATTGCTTTTCTTATATCATCCTCATCCCTTACATCGCCCCTGATGAATGTCGCCTTTGGATTTATGTTCTCCTTTCTGCCTGTGGAAAGGTTGTCTAGAATGACAACCTCATTCTTCTCTTTTATCAGCCTGTCAACAAGATGGCTTCCTATAAAACCTGCGCCGCCCGTGACAAGAATCCTCATAGAAATAAATTGTATATAATTGCTTAAAAGCTATTCGTTAAGCATATCCTCTATTTCCCTTATTAATTTTTCATGACTTTTCACTGTTTTTTCTAGAATATCTCTTTTATTTCCTGTATATCTTCTTCTCAGCGATTCAATCCTTTCTTCTATTGTAACTACTTTATCAAAGTCCACCCTGCTGTCTGAATATATAACTATCTTGTCTTCTATTGTCTTTGGCAGGTGACTTTCATCATTACTTAACTCAAAACCTGAGCCATGCCTTTCAATTATTTCAGCCAGCTCTTTTTTTCCTTTGTTCCTTAATAATTTCCCGCCTTCAATATCGTGACCTTCAGTGCCGTTGAACCTTCCGACATCATGAAGCAGGGCTGCAACCCTTACTTTTTCTATATCAACTTTGATGCCTTTTTCTTTTATCTTTTTGGCAATATCGTATGCAAGACTAGAAACTGCTTTGCAATGATTAATGAGCAGGCTGTTATGCCCATTATATTCTTCCAGCAATTTTAACGCTTCGTCATAATTCATGGAAAATTAATGAATGCTAAAACTTATATTCTCTTTTTTCCAGAATGCCTTTCATCTTTAATGAGTCCTTCCATGTTATGGGGCTTTCTGATATTATCGTGCAGCCTATTTTGCTCCGCAAAATAGATTCTGCAAACACTGAAAAGTCCGGATTGTGGTCAAGGACAAGATGCGACAGTTCCCCTTTTTCCGAATATTTTATGTTTGAGAAATGAAAATGATAATTTTTTTCCCTTGCTTTTTTCAGTTTTTTTATTATGTCATCATAATCAATCCTGCCCATGCCCTTTGCGTACAGATGTGCGATATCTGTGCAGAGCGAGCATTTTGCTTCTTTAGCGATATTTATTATCTCGTCCAGCGTGCCAAAAGCCGAGTGCTTACCTGACGTCTCGGGCGCTAGCGAAACGCGCCACTTCCTTTCTTTTATTATTTTCTGCATCTCTTCTATCGCATCCTTTATCATTTCATATGTTTCTTCTTTGCTGCGCTTGCCGTAATATCCTGCGTGAAAGACTATCTTTACGATATTATTACTACTCATTAAATGCCCTC
>DATDUE010000033.1:0-2103 GCA_035290505.1 archaeon
AAACATTTCACGGAAGAAAATATACTAATTTGAATGATCCAGAACTATTTGAAGATTATTCATTTAGGCAAATTTTAGGAAAATTCGAATTAAGAGGTTTAAAACATGGCAAAGAAAGCGTGCAAAGAATGTAAAAGAATACTGAAAGGCAGTACATGCCCTGTGTGCAAGACTAATAACACAACCAATAACTTTCAGGGCGTTGTAGTTATTTTCGACCCCGAGTCAGAAGTGGCAAAGAAGCTCTCTATAACCGCCCCGGGAAAATATGCGATAAAGGTTTGAATTGAATTTTGAGTTGTTATTATTATGAAAATGAACTATGGGATAAATATATGTAGCGTTCTTTTCATTTCATCCAAAGAGGTGCTATTGAAATGAAAATATCTATCACTAACGAAAAACAAAACCCCTTTTTGAAAAGAAAAGAATTGAACATTTACATAGAGCATGAGGGCGAAGCGACTCCTTCAGGAGCAGCTCTCGAAATAATGATTGAAAAAGAGCTGGCGCATCCCAGGGAAAAGATAGATATACAGCACATTTTCTCTGAGACAGGCAGGACCGCGTCAAAAGCCAGCGTATTTGTCTGGGACGAAAAGAAACCGGAAAAAAAGGCGAAAAGGGGCGAAGCCAAGAAAGAAGAAGCGAAGCAAGAAAAGAAAGAGGAAAAAAAGCCAGCCGAGGAGAAAAAGGAAGAAGCAAAGCAGGAAGAAAAAAAGGAATAAGGCTATTTTTATCATTCATGAAAAACAAAAAATTCGGAAAAAACCTTTATATACCGCCTTGTACAATTAATTTTGGTGAATAAATGAAAGGTTGTAGCGGATGTGCAGTAAACATAGCATGCGCCGTTATATTCGCATCGCTTGGCGTGTTCTTCCTGGTTGACGGCTTCAATTCCCAGGCACTTGATGCACCGATAGCAGCGTTTATTGCATACGTTGTAGGATTTATCTTCCTTGGCGCCGCCAAAATGTGCAAGCAGCAATGCAACTGCAAGAAAACCAGCAAGCCAAGAAACAGGAAGAGAAGAAGGTAATTTTGTTTTTTTCTTTAATTATGCATATTTTTTTGATTTAGGCATGTTTATGTTTTTATTGAATAATTCGTAGGGGCTTAAATTGATTATTTTACCCATTTTCCTATAGTTTTTTAAACTTATACTACCAAATAGTTGAGAATTATGCCAATTGATAATGTTCGGATGAATGGTGATTTCAATGCTGCGCCAGCCTATAATAGTTGTTTTAGGTCACGTCGATCATGGGAAGACGTCTCTTTTAGACAAGATAAGGCAGAGCTTTGTGGCTGAGAAAGAGGCTGGCGGTATTACGCAATCGATAGGCACCACAGAAGTCCCTGTTGCTGCCATAAAAAATATATGCTCCCATATTCTTCAGAAATTTAATTATGAAATACAGCTACCGGGCCTGCTTTTTATTGACACGCCCGGGCATGAAGCATTTACCACATTGCGCCGCCGCGGAGGCAACATAGCCGATATCGCTGTCCTTGTTGTTGATATTAATGAAGGTTTGATGCCGCAGACAATTGAAAGCATTGGGATATTAAAGGATACAAAAACCCCGTTTGTGATTGCCGTCAACAAGATAGACCGCATAAGCGGCTGGGTTTCTGAGGATGACTGTTTCGCAGAAAATTATCCAATCCAGTCAGAAGACGTCAAAGCCGAGTTCGAGAAAAATTTTTACACGCTTATTGGCCAGCTCGCGCAGCACGGCTTGAATGCGGAGCGGTTTGACAGAATTACGGATTTCACGAAAAATGTGGCTGCTGTGCCTGTGTCATCAAAAACAGGTGAGGGAATACCCGACATGCTTGTTATTCTTATGGGGCTCGCCCAGCAATACCTGACGGATAAATTGGTTACATCGTGCCATTCAAAGGGAATCATTCTTGAGGTGAAGGATGTGCAGGGGCTCGGTACAACTATCGATACTATAATCTATGACGGCACAGCCCACAAGAATGATTTTCTCGTTGTGGGAGGCAGGACGCCGACAATAGCAAAGATAAGGGCGCTGCTTATTCCAGAGCCATTAAAAGACATACGCACGGAGAAAAAGTTTCGTTCCATTG
>DATDUE010000034.1:0-2292 GCA_035290505.1 archaeon
CTTGGTCAGGTAAGCTCCATAATAAAGCTCGAACACGTTTATGTCTGTTGTCCAAACGTCATGCTTTTCTGACAGGTCTCTTACGTATGAAATTGCGTCTTCCCTGTTCCTGATAAAATCTACAAGTATTGATGTGTCTAAAATGATTTTGGTTTCCATCCAGACCACGCCCTTTTTAGTCCTGATTTCATCTGTTCCGCTTCTTTATCGCTCATTTCCCAAGCGCCGGCAAAATCCATGATGTTATTTTTATTCTTTTCCTTTAGGATTTTTGACAAAGCTTCGTTTATAGAAACCGGCCGCTTCTCCTCTGATCTCATGTCGCCGACAACCTCATTTATCAGCCTGTAAGTATGTTCATCAACTTTTATTGTCTTTTCCACTTTTAACACCTATTATACTTAGTGTATTTTATTATTTAAAGGTATGCCAGGCAGTAGTTATAGTGAGAAGTGATATGGAAGCAAAGCATTCAATATTCTTAGAAACATTCGGCGAGTCCCCTGCCATAAAAGTAATAGATTTCTTTCTCATTTTCGATTCGTTTGACTACTCAAAAAGTCAGGTCTCGGAAGAAACGGGCATCTCCAGAATTACGCTAGACAAGATATGGGACGAACTAATAAGGCAGAAAATTATAGTGAAGACAAGAAACATAGGGCGTGCGGAGATGTACAAGCTGAACAAGGAAAGCCCCAGAGTCAAAGTGCTTCTTGAGCTTAGCATCAGGCTCGCCTCGGCTTTTGCAGGCGAGGAAATTTCAAGGATCAAAAAGAAAATAGAAGCATAGTATGCCGTTTAACCTTACAAAATAGATAACTTTATATAATTGTAAGGTTAATTTATTTGAATGGTTCATGTAAGCAGGAAGAAGATCAGTGGAAAATACTATAGATACGTCTCTAAATCTGTAAGGCTGCCAAGCGGCAAAGTAACTACAATGACAAGGCTTCTTCATAAAAAAGAAAATCCTGGAAAACACAGCGCCTTTTTTCTGAAAAAAGAACAGGAACTTAATGCAAAATGGGCGCTAAAAACCTACAAAAAAAGCTACATATTTTCTGAACAGGAAATTAAAAAAATAGAAGCGATCAGGATTTCTTACAAATACCTCCTGAAAAACCTGTCAAAAGATCAGTTAAAAGACGTTTTCGACAGGTTTACGGCAAATTTCACTTATAATTCGAATGCAATAGAAGGAAATTCCCTGACGCTTAGGGATGTAGGTATAGTAATTTTTGACAAAGCCTCTATAGAAGGTAAAGAACTCAGGGAGATATACGAAACCAGGAACTCAAGAAATGTCGTTGATATGGTGCTTAGAAAACATTTCGACATAGTTGAAAGCGACGTAATAAAAATGCATCATTTGCTCATGAAAGACATAGACCCCCGGAAAGGCTACAAAAAACTGCCCAATGTAATATTTCATCAGGAAAAACAGGTCGAAACAACAAAACCCGAAAACGTACAAAAAGAAATGAAAAGCCTTATAGAATGGTACGATAAAAATAAAGGCAGCATGCATCCCCTGGAACTGGCCGCAGTATTTCACGGGAAATTCGAAAAAATACATCCTTTCGAGGATGGCAATGGAAGGGTAGGCCGTTTTCTTATCAATGTGATTCTTGTAAATAGTGGTTATCCGCCCTTGATAGTCAGGAAAACCAACAGAATGGCGTACATGAAATGCCTTGAGGCATTTGATTCTGGTTATGAAGACAGGTTGAAAAGATTCGTTCTTTCAAAGTTCAAGGATACCTTTGCAAAGTTCTTCGAAGTGTATGTGAAATATGCCTGATTCTATTTCGTCGTGCTAGCTAAGAGCATTATGACAGAACGCAATGCTTTTCACGTGGCTTTTCTTTGGACATTTTTACAGGGCTTTAAATGCCAAAATTCATTGTAAATACATGAGCAAGGCTGTTGTTACAAAAGGTAACAGGATTACCCTCGCCAGGAATGTCAGGGAACGGCTGGGAATCAGGGAAGGAGACAAATTGGTATTGAACGTAGCTGGGAGTGTGCTTATGATAAGCAAGAAAAATGCAAAAATTTTGATGAATTCGATAAATTCCTTCAAGAAAGACTCGACAAGACGCTGCGCAGCATCAGGTCAGGCCAAAAATGAAGGATAAAGCAGGTGAGGATAAGCGTATCTTTTTGCTGCTATTGTCCGCAAGAATTTCTGCAAAACTGGGAAAATCTGTTCTTATCCCGTCGCATTCGCGCCCGTCATGCAGCCCGCGTTCTGCTCGAACCACCCGAGGTTAAGCGGCCCCTGCACAAGCG
>DATDUE010000035.1:0-4068 GCA_035290505.1 archaeon
GCACATGCAAGTCAAATTTCATGAATAATGAATAGGAAGAAAATGCTTATAAGCAAAATATTACCATGGGTTTTTCTTTACCCTTGCCAGATAGCCAATGGCATTGGCAAGCAGATGTATCGGGATTGTCAAAACCAGAAGCACTATGACTATTTCTATGCTTATACTCACAGAAAAGCTTGCAAATATGAGGGCAAAAACAACAAAGCCTAATTGATCCAACAATGGAAAAGACGCTCCCCGCTCCATAGAAATCCTTCTTTTTATAAAAGAGCCCGCCAAATCGCCAGCCATCGCCCCTGCTGCAAGAAGAAAAACCAGCATCGGCGTCATAACTATTAAATTCAAGCCAAGCTCAGCAGGCACATAATTCTGCCCATAAATCTGCAACGAGCCTATAATCATGCCAAAAATTATTCCAAAGAATGTGCCCTTAATGGTTTTTCCATCGCCCAGAAGCCTTCTGCCGAAGATTTTCTTCCCGAAATCCAATGGCTTTTTTCCTTTTACCAATGGCGGAAATGCATTTGCCGCATATGCTGGCGCGATGAGCCAGAACGATTGTGCCAAGAGAATTATCAATTCCATTATTTTTATTTGTATCTGGTATATATATCTCTTTGATAGCTCATGAAAATAGCGATGTTCACAGACTCTTACAGGCCGCAGATAAATGGCATGGTAACATCTGTAGAGGCGTTCACAAAATACCTCAGAAAAAAAGGGCATGATGTCCATATATTCGCTCCCCATGTTCCTGGCTACATGGATAAAGACCGGCATGTGCATAGATTCAGGTCATTTGCATTCAGGTCTTATAGGGAATATAGAATAGGCATGCCTTACAAATTCCTTACGGACCCGAGGCTGAAGAAACTGGATTTTGATGTTGTCCATGTTCACAGCCCTTTTTCAATGGGCGTGGCAGGAATAACATATGCTTCATACCACAAAATACCGGTTGTAGGAACATTTCATACAATGTTTCCGGATTACGCGCATTATTTCATGAATGAAAAACTGTATAGAATAAAAAGAATCTATGATATGTTCAAAAGGGGGGCATGGAAATATCTTTCTTGGTTTTACAATAATTGCGATATAGTCATATCACCGTCCGACTATACAAAAAAAATGATGCGGAAAAATTATATAGCCAAAAAAATTATAGTGATACCCACAGGAATAGAGACAAAAAAATCAACCAAGAAAAAAAAATCTCTCAGGAAAAAATACAAGTTCAAAAAAACAGACAAAATCATTCTGCATGTAGGCAGAATAACGAAAGAAAAAAATATTTTATTTATTTTGGATTCCGTGAAAAAAATCATTGAAAAAGATGAAAAAATAAAAATGATTATAGCATCAGACGGGCCGTTTGCTGATGAAACGAAAAAATACACTAAAAGCATTGGCATTTCAAAAAATGTTTTCTTCACTGGCTATGTTTCCCGGGAAAAACTTCAGGAACTATATTTAATATCTGATGTTTTTGCTATGGCTTCTGCTACAGAAACGCAAGGGATAGTTCTGCTTGAGGCGGCAATAAATGGCCTGCCCTGTGTTGTGCTGGATGCGCCGGTTATAACAGACTTCGTAATAAAATATGAAATAGGTATTGTTGCAAAAAATAATAATTTTGCACAAAAACTGGAAAAAGCTATTTTTGACGGTTACAGGTTCAGCAACAGAAAAATCATGAATGAATACAGCATAGAAAAATGCGCACAAAAGCTTATTGATGTTTACGAAAGCCTTTGCAGGCGGTGACTGAAAAATGAAAAAACCCAAATTTTCATTTATAATACCATCACTGAATGAAGAAAAATATATAGAAAATTGCCTGAAATCAATAAAAAACCAGGCATACAATAGCCATGAAATTATAGTTGTTGACAGCTACAGCAGGGATAAAACGGTAAAAATAGCGAAAAAATACACAAAAAAAATAATTTTTGAAAAGAAAAAGGGACCGGGAATAGCAAGAAACGGCGGAGCAAAAATCGCAAAAGGCAATATTCTGATATTTGCCGATTCTGATGTGATATTCGAGAAAGATTTTCTTGAGAGATTGGGAAAAAAATTCAGGAAAAATATAGGCGGCTGCATTTTTCGTTTGGCTGCATGTGATGCCGAAAACTATACTGATTATGCATCATACAGATACGTTAACCTTATTGTTAAATTCCTGATAAAAATTGGCATTGTGATGACAGCCGGAAGCTGTTTTGCTTTTGACAGAAAAACATTCAGGGAAGCTGGCGGCTACAATCCCGAATTCATAACCAACGAAGATCATGAACTTGCCAGCAGGATTAATAAAATAAAAAGGTTCAGGTATTTTGGCGACATAAAAGTTTTCGTTTCAACGAGAAGGGTGCGGAAGCTTGGTTTTTGGAAATCATTAAAAATTTATTTCAAGTCCACTGTGGTGTTTTTTCTGAACCGCAGCTACCTCAGGCATTACTGGTAAAAAAATAACTCGTTTGCCTAGCAAACTCGTATTTTCAAATTAAAAATATATAAAAAAATTATTTGTTTTATTTTGAAATGCCCCCGCCGCGATTTGAAGTCCCGCACCCTTTCCAAAGAAAGAGTGTCGCGGGTCACAAGCTATTTGCTTCAGCCCTTTTCATTTTCCGCCAGCGCTTTTTCATGAAAAGGATTTTTCTTTTCCCAAGGCTTTTCTTTTTTGAAAAGAAAAGGCTTCCGCAAGCTCGCATTCTATCCAGACTAAACTACGGGGGCAATTGCTTCGCAATCGCTCCGTATTCTCAGGCATAGCCCAAGACTACGGGGGCATTGTTCTAATTAATTTTAAATACTTATATAAAAACTTACTATGAAGGTATTTTCATGCAGTGCACATCATGCCATATTAATCTTATATCAGAGGATAGATTTGTCAGATTCAAGTGCCCCGAGTGTGGTGAAGTAGAGATATTCCGCTGCGAGACATGCAGGCGCAGGAGCAACCTTTACACCTGCCAGAAGTGCGGTTTTGAGGGACCGTAAAAGGTAATTTCTATGGGTCAGGTAGCTTTGCAGATGAAGATTATTCCAGAACAGGAAGCAAATATAGAAGAAATAATAGAAAAAATCAAGCATATGGAAGGCATCAGCTCAATAAAAGAGGTGCCGATAGCATTTGGCTTAAAGCTGTTGGAAGCCATATTTGTTTTTGATGACAGAAAAGGGGCTAATACCGATGAACTGGAAAATAAAATAAAGGAAATTGATGGCGTTTCTTCTGTTGAGTCGGGCGATGTGTCATTAATTTAAATCAGGAAAAACAATTCTTTCTATGCAAAAATTGCTCGTGCCGTTTTTTTATGATTTCCGCAAAGAGATAGCAAAAAGCAGATATAAGAAGGAAATTATTACTCTTGTGCTTATCGGCTCTGCCGCGCGCGATTCCTTTGTGAAAGGGCAGAGCGACATTGATTTGATAGCTGTCGTGAAAAGCAGGGAAAAAAAGAAAGAGGTTTATAATTTTCTTAGGAAATCAATAAAAAAACTCAACAAAAAGCACAAGCTTGGTTTGGAAAAAACTCTTAATGATGAAGTGAGGCGTGGTCTTTCTTCTCTTATTTCTAATTTTGAAGGCGGCTTCATGTTCGGCATGCCTTTGTATGTTTTCTCGTTAAGAGAATTAGATATAGCCAAAGCAAAGGTGAGGGATCCCAAGATAATGCTGCTCACGACTTTTGTCGGTGCGGTCGATTCCATTCTTTACAATCTCAAGTACAGCAGCAAAATAATTTACGGCAGAAATCTGCTGAAACAGATACAGCCAAGATTCAGTTTTTATGAAAAAATAAAGATGGCTGTCCAGCCGTATTATCTCATTCTTTTTTCCTTGTTGTATCTTCTAATAAGCCCAAAACAATCAGTAAAACATGCAATGAAGGCGTGCTTCTGGGAAGCAGAGTTTGACCTGATGCTGCTTCATAAAAAGCTTGGAAGCTACAGAAAAAATGAAAAGGCTTATGAAAAGATTTTTTTCCTCTCAACAAAAAACATAAAGCATCTTAGGAAAACGATTGCCTATAGGAAAAAATATGAAAA
>DATDUE010000036.1:0-3465 GCA_035290505.1 archaeon
TGACAGCGCTGTCGCTTCGCTCCCTGACTAATTTTATGTATGTCCTCGAAAAGTCATCAACAATAAAGCCAATAATAGCCCTGCCAGAAAGATGAAAATTAAATGTCTCCATGTTTTTTTCCGTTTCTTCTATCAGCGAATTTAATTTTGAGAGCAACCACCTATCCTCTATGCGCATTTTCTGCTCTTTTTTTTCTGTTTTGCAATAGGTTTTGAAATATTGATAGGTATTCCACAGAATATTTATGCTACGGCCAAGTTCTTTCGCATTTTTTAATGAGAATTTATGCGTATCCCATGGCGCATTTTCATAGCAATAATAAAGCCGAAGCAGGTCTGCTCCCA
This sequence comes from archaeon, assembly GCA_035290505.1. Taxonomy (GTDB): domain Archaea; phylum Aenigmatarchaeota; class Aenigmatarchaeia; order GW2011-AR5; family DATDUE01; genus DATDUE01. The sequence continues at coordinate 346 of DATDUE010000036.1, forward strand.
GTTCATTTGTTGCTTCATCAGCAAGCACTACATTGCCGAGGCTCTTCGCCATTTTTTCTCCCTTTTCATCGAGAACCCAGCCATTCAGGCAGACATTATTGTAAGGCCTTTTGCCGAATGTGGCGAAGCCCGAGAACATCAGGCTATAGAACCAGCCACGGACCTGGTCTTGGCTTTCGTCTATGAGGTCAACAGGCCACAGCTTTTCGAAAAGTGCTTTGTTTTTGTACGGATATCCCAGCGATGCCCAAGGTGCAATGCCTGAGTCAAACCAGACATCCATAATGTCAGGCACCCTTTTCATAGCGCCTTTGCACCTGCATTTTATCTCTATCTTATCAACGCTGTTTTTGTGCAGGTCAGAAATATATTTTTTATTCACGCTCTCTTTCATCAATTCCTTCAATGAGCCGATTACCTTTATGGAATTGCATTTTTCGCATACCCATACCGGCAAAGGAATGCCCCAGTATCTTTGCCTTGTAACAGCCCAGTCAGGCGCCTCTTCCAATATGCTATGAAACCGCTCTTTGCCGAAATCGGGCAGCCAGTTTACTTTTTTGTTCTCTTTTAGCATTTTCTCCCGTAGGGTGTCAATTTTCAGGAACCACTGCTTGCTCATGCGAAATATAAGCGGCGTCTTGCATCGCCAGCATAAAGGATAAGAGTGAACAATGCGCTCGGATTTGTAGAGCAGCCCGCGGCTTTCAAGCTCTTCCATTATAGCTTCATCTGCTTTTTTCACGTAGATGCCCGTAAATTTTCCTGTTTCCTTTGTCAATAAACATTTTTCGTCCACGGGCGATGGCTCCGGCAAATTATAATGCTTGCCTATCCGGTTGTCAACGTCGCCGTGACCCGGAGCGATATGCACGATGCCCGAGCCTGTCTCCATGTCAACTATATGCCCGAACTCGCTTTCTGCTTCGCTTCCCTTTAATTTCTGCTTTGCCGCGACCTTTTTCTTCAATATGGGCACAGATAAAACAACCCTGTGTGCGTTCTTGTTTTTCTTCAATTCCTCTTGCAATGGTATATCCAGCAGCGGCTTGTATTTTAATCCCTCTAACTTTTTTCCTGAAAATTTTTCTATTATCTCGCATTTGTCAAGAATTTGCAGCCTTTTTTCTGCCAGAATAAAAATCTCTTCACCGACTTTTGCTTTTACATATATTTCTTCCGGATGCACACACACTGCGACGTTTGCATTCAGCGTCCACGGCGTTGTCGTCCATACGAGCAGATATTCATTGTTTCCTAGAGGGAATTTCACGAATATGGAAGGGTCTTCAACATCCTTGTAAGAATCTGTAACCTCATAACCGCTCAGCACTGTCTCGCAGTGCGAGCACCAGAAAGAAGGCTTTGTCCCTTCAACAAGCAGCCCTTTTTCGTAGAGCGTTTTTACAGTCCACCAGCCGCTTTCTATGTAATAATTTTCTGATGTTAAGTAAGGATTCAGCCATCCCCTGAGCGCGCCTATATTCTTGTAGAAATTAAGCCACACAGGCTCGTTGCCCTTTGCGTATTTGTTGCATTCTTCTATGAATTTGTCCGCGCCTATTTTTTCTATGTCGCTTTTTGTCTGGATTCCCAATTCTTTTTCCACTTTATTCTCTATCGGCAGCCCGCCGCAGTCAAATCCCGGCTGCAGCCAGACAGAATAGCCCTGCATAAGCTTGAACCTTCCCCAGATGTCCTTGAAAGCCGTTGTCATCGCATGGCCCACGTGCGGTATGCCATTAATGTACGGTGGTCCGTCCAGAAGGTAAAATTTCTTCTTTTTCATGTCGAATTTTGTAAGCTTTTCTATCACGCCTTTTTTCGCCCAATTTTCCCGGACAATTTTCTCTATTTCCTTGGGGTTGTATTGATTCATTATTATCACTTAAGAATCTGTTTTACAAGTTATTTAAAAATATGATTTACAGTTAATAATGCGGAGTATAAAAACAGCTTTCAAATGTTAAAGAAATAATATGATAAGCTGTTTTTTTGAGCTCTTGGCCGCAGTGATGTAGTCTGGTTAGCATAAAGGACTGTGGAAAGCAAAAAAGCTTACATAAATCCTTTCGGGTGGGTTCAAATCCCATCTGCGGCCCATCCCACTAACCTTTAAATAATAACATTGTTATATAATAGTGGTGACACAAATGCGAGTTGAGCAACCCCACAATAGAGAAAAAGAAAAGGAGTATAACGACCAGAGGTCGTTTATCTTCGTCTAGCTCTAGCTCTGCTTATAAAACTGATTCTAAAAACCTTTTTTATACAAAAAAGAACAATAAAAATAGAGGTTTTAGCATGTATCAGCCGCCAAAAGGCACAAGAGACTTCCTGCCAGAAGACATGGCAAAGCGCCGATTCATATTTGAGAAATTGCGCAGCGTTTTTGAAAAATACGGCTATGGCGAGATAGACACGCCTGCCTTTGAGAATATCGAGCTTTTCGAGAAAAAAGGCTCTGTGGGCGGTCAAGCAGTCAAGGATATCTATCGCTTCAAGGACAAATCTGGCAGAGAGCTTGCCCTTCGCTTTGACATGACAGTGCCTGTTGCGAGAGTAGTAATGAGCAACAAGCTGCCCAAGCCCATCAGGTTTTACTACATCTCAAAAAACTGGCGATATGAAGAGATAAAAAAAGGCCGCTACCGCGAATTTTATCAGGCAGGTATGGAGTTGTTTGGACCGTCTTCTTCTGAAGCAGACGCAGAAATTATCCAGATAACTGCTGATTGCATGATTGCTTTGGGCTTTGAGAATTTTACAATACGCATAAACAGCCGGCGAATTCTTGATGGCTTTGCCAAAAAGCTGAAAATAAAAAATGCAGATGAGGTTTTTCATGTTCTGGATAAGCTGGATAAAAAAGGCGAAGCAGCTGTAAGAAAGGAGATGGCAGGGCTTATCAGCAAGAAACAAATTGACGGCTTGTTTGAATTGATAAGCGGAAAAACAAATGAAATGGACAATATATTAAATGCCCTTGACAAAAAATACAGGAAATATGTAAAAATTGATTTGTCCATTGCGCGCGGGCTTGATTATTACACGGGGTTTGTTTTCGAGACTATCGTGAAAGGATTTGAGAGCATCGGCTCTGTCTGCTCAGGCGGACGT
>DATDUE010000037.1:0-9734 GCA_035290505.1 archaeon
ATATCATCACTTATGTTCAATTTCCCCTTCACATATTGATTATGTAAATGATTCATCTTAGTTTCAAGCTTCTCTATCTTTGACTGAAGTGTATCTACATATTGAATAAATCTCAAAGGTAAGGCTATTCTTACATCATCAAATGTTAGTTCTATAACATTTCCATAATTCTCCCTATATTCTCGCTTTTTAATGTCGTCGATGCTTTCTATCTTACTCATACTACTTCACCTGTTTCATAACATTAGAAATTCTGTCAATTAATTTGCCATCTGGTGATTGTATATGAATTACCTTATCTTCTACTTCTTTTTGTGTTTCATGATTTACAATTATCGGTGTAACAGGTTTGTGAATAAGAACAATTCCTGCCAGAGTTATTTCATCCCCGAATTCTTTTTTAAGCGCATCAACAAAGTTTTTATCAAATTTATCCTCAAGAGCTATGTTATCAAGGCGTACTTTTTCTTTTTCACCTGTCATGTAAATCACAAATTAACTACATTAATCTAATGATTAACAATACTATATATGTTTTTTCGTAGCCATATACCAATTCTGTTTCACTGCTACCTAACTAATTATATAGTATAAAAACTTTTATAGGCACTTTAAGCAAATTCACTTCTATATCTAGGCTCATTATGAGTTATTATCCCCCGACTGAGATTTGAACTCAGAACCTCCCGGTTTCTGTGCGAACACCTGCTGGTGAAAAACACGGAATTATCAGTATTTTTCTACAGCCGGGCGCTCTGCCGTTGAGCTATCGGAGGCAAATTTCATTTGCCACCTCTACCCCAATGCTAAAGCATTAAGGTATCGGAGGAATTCCGTTCCCCCTTATCTCAGAATGCAAGCATTCCAAGATATCAGAGGAATATAGAATTAATACTAAATGCTTTTATTTATAGTTAACCAAATTATTGTTTTCTTTTTTGTTGATTAAGCTTTTTTCAGCTCCGGCGAAGAGCAAACAGGGCAGCGTGCCGAAGAATAAAACCATGAATAATCGCAGGAAACACAAGTAAATTTATCACGCTTGACCTTCGGATATTTCAGCTTTCTTGTAGCAGCTTCCTCTAGCACTTCCATATCGTCATTCGTGAGCCAGCCGTTCACCTTTTTCTTCATCTTCCCAAACATTACCCACACCTTACTAACTTATTAGTGACAAAAAGTTTAAAAGGCTTGTGGTTATCGGGGTTAAAGAAAAATAATATCTTTTCTGTCTTTCAGCATTTTTCTAATAATATAAGAAAATCTTCTCTCGGAAACCTCGAAAATTTTTTTGGAATAGCATCCAATACATCCACTGAATTTTGGAACATATTTCCGTGATGCTTCTTCGGCCTCTTCATGCGTTTCTGCATTCAAAAGGACATATAATTTTTCTTTTCCGCTTTCTTTGTCAGTAAATCCGCTGTAAACAATGCGAAAATGTTTCATAAAACCATAATAACCAAGAAAAAAATCTTTAAATAACTTACCCTATAAATTAAGAGTCGGTTAGCGACCTTAGCGGAGAGGCTAGACCCGTTCCCATTTCGAACACGGAAGTGAATCTCTCCAGCGATCTAACTTGTACTCAGATAATATTTGGGGAATGTTAGGACGTTGCTGACCAATTATAATTACGGAGGATATTGATGCCTTTTTGCTCGCCATTATTTGAAAAATTCTGCGGTTTTTGAGCGTCAAAATAACAGCTAGACAGGAGTATCTTTTATGATTTCAAATATTCAATTCATTGAACTCGGGTTTTGCAACAAACCAGGAAAAATGACAACTTTATATACTACAAAAAATTATAATGAATTCGCTGCCTCGGTAGTGTAGTGCCAATCCCTTCTTTGAAAAGAAGGTCTTGGCGAACCCCAAGAAACAAAAGGTGAACTATGTTCACGATATTAAAATTGGGACACAATGCAAAATGGTTCAGCATATGGCCCTGTCGGCAATAAGCAGCAAGGCCATGACCCGGGTTCGAAACAGCCCTTTTTGACTCGCAAAAAGCGTTGACGGAAAAAAATGCAAAAATGGTTACGAAATTCCCGGCCGAGGCGTCGGGCTCGTAGCTCAACCTGGTAGTGTATGGAAAAAACATACGCCAACAGCATCGGCCTTTTAAGCCGGGTGTTGCGGGTTCGAATCCCGTCGGGCCCATAATAAGATCCTTTCAAAACAGAATGACGCACTTTAGTGCGTCTGTCGGCTTGAAAGGCTCTTATCATCTTCCAAAGAACAGGTAAAAGTATTATATTGGAGATTGGTAAAACCAAAGAACAGGCAGAAATAATTATATTGGAAATTGGTAAACACCAAGAAAACATGTAAAAATAAATTATTATTACAAAATAATGCAAACTTTGAGGTAAAAAAATGGCGGAAAAGAAAAAAGCAAAGCAGGAAAAGGAAGAAGACATAGACATTTTTCAGAGCTCTCTGGTGCCAAAGCATGAAATTCTTAGTGAAGAGGAAAAAATAAAAATTCTCGAAGAGCTTAATTCTTCTTTGAAGCAATTGCCAAGAATAAAAGAAGACGACCCGGTAATAAAGAAGCTTGTCGGGAAGCGTGGGGATGTCGTGAAAATAACAAGAAAGTCGCCGACAGCTGGCGAATGTTATTATTATAGAATTGTTGTATAGTCAACAAAATAAAGGAAGTGTTTGTAAAATGAAATATTGGATAAGTTTGTGTAACGTTCAATCCAAAACAGAAATTAAGGAGATGTTTTGAAGTGGAAGATAGAAAAAAATTCCAGGTTTTGCTGAATTCATTCAAGAATTCTGTCGGGTTTGTGGATCACCAGATAAAGTCTTTTGACGAATTTATCGAGAACCGCCTGCAGAAAATAATGGACGAAATAGGAGAGATACAACTAGAAACGCCCGAGCTTGCTGAGTTCAAGATAAAGCTCGGCAAGGTCAGGATAACGAAGCCGCATGTAAAGGAAGCCGATGGCGCAGTGAGGCAGATCACGCCGATGGAAGCGAGGATAAGGGACATGACATACGCATCGCCGATAAAAATAGAAATGACACCTATCGTAAACGGCGTTGACCAGGACGTGCAGGAAGTCGAACTGGGCGAGATACCGATAATGGTGAAATCAAAACTATGCACCCTTCACGGCATGAGCAAAGAGGAACTTATAGAAAACGGCGAGGACTCCGACGATCCGGGCGGATACTTCATAATAAACGGCACAGAACGAGTCATTGTAATGATGGAAGAAGTCCTCTCCAACAGGCCTATAATAGAGATAAAGGGGGAGACCGAAACAGCAAGAATAAACTCAGAATCAAATGGCTTTGTCCAGAGGCATCTGATAGAGAGAAAAAACAACATATTGACAATTTCCTTTGCCACGCTGAAAAAAATGCCTGTTGTTGCGCTGATGAAAGCCCTCGGCCTTGAGACAGACAGGGAGATTGTCGAAACCATTTCGATGAACAAAGAAAAAGTCCAGGAAATATATTTCAACCTGTTTGAATTTGACGTCAAAACATCGGAAGAGGCAAAGGAATACATAGGAAACAAGCTGAAGATAAACCAGAAAGAATACAGGACAAAAAGGATAAACGACATACTTGATAAATATCTTCTTCCGCATCTCGGGCAGGACAAATCAAAAAGAATCGAAAAGGCGCACTACCTTGCAAAGGTCGTGAGAAAACTGCTGAAGCTTGGGCTGAGAAAAACGGAAGAGCAGGACATTGACCATTATGCAAACAAAAGGCTGAGAATGGTCGGTGATTTTCTTGAAATTCTTTTGAGGTCTGTGCTGCTTGGAAAATACGGGCTTGTTTCAAGGACAACATATGCCTATCAGAAACTAATGAAAAGGGGAAAGATGCCGTCATTGAAATCTATTGTTGAAAGCGACTATCTCACAAAAAGAATTGTTTCTCACATGGCAACAGGCCAATGGATAGGCGGACGCACAGGAGTCTGCCAGCGACTGGAGCGCACAAATTATATCAGGATGGTGGCGCACCTGAGAAATGTGATTTCGCCGCTTTCTTCAACACAGGAGCATTTTGAAGCGCGAGCCCTTCACCCAACACACTGGGGCAGGCTGTGCTGCGAAGAGACACCGGAAGGCGTGAACATAGGGCTCAGAAAATATCTTGCGCTCATGGCTGTGATATCAAAAACCAGCAACGCAAAGGATGTAAAAACAATTAATGACGCGATAGGAAATGACGAAAAAACCGATGATTCTACTGTAATATTTATCAATGGAAAGATTGTGGGCATAACAAGCAAGCCCGAAGCTTTGGTGGAAAAAATAAAAAAGATGAGAAGAAAAGGAGCCATAGATTCTCATATAAGTGTGTCATTCCTTTCCGAGTTCAATGAAATAAATATAAATACTGATTCCGGGAGATTGCAAAGGCCGCTCATAATAGTGGAAAACGGGAAATCAAAGCTCATGGATGAAAATATTAAAAAAATAGAAAGCGGTGAGATGGGATGGAATGATCTGCTCAAAAATGAAATAATAGAATACCTTGACGCGGAGGAGGAAGATAATTCCTATGTTGCATTGAGCGAAGAAGCGATAACAAAAGAGCATACGCATGTAGAAATGCATCCGAGCGTAATTCTCGGGCTGTCTGCAAACCTAGTGCCGTTTGCGGAGCATAATCGAGGCGACAGGGTTAATTTCGGCGCAAAGATGTCCGGTCAATCTTTAGGCATTTATTCCACAAATTATCTTATAAGAACAGACACAAAATCGGACGTGCTTCTTTATTCATCCGTTCCGCTGGTGAATACAACCGTAGGCGAAGAAATAAATATGATATCGCATCCCCAGGGACAGAACATTGTGATAGCATTGATGAGCTTCAAGGGCTATAACATGGAAGACGGCATAATAATAAACAAGGCCGCTATTGAAAGGGGTGTTGGCCGCTCCTTTTTCTTCAGGACTTATGTAACAGAAGAGAAAAAATACTGGGGAATTGAAAAAGACGAAATAAAAATACCCGACAAGTCAATAACAGGCTACCGCACAGAAGAATCTTACGCCAATCTTGGGGCCGATGGCATAATCAACAGGGAGATAAGCGTTGAATCAGGCGATGTCCTTGTCGGAAAAATATCGCCGCTGCGCTTCTTTGGCCCCACAGAAAGCTTTATGACAGAAACAGAAAACAGGAGGGAAACAAGCGAAACCATAAGATACGGTGAAGAGGGAATCATTGACAATGTAATATTAACAGAAACCATAAATGGCAGCAAATTGATAAAAAATGTCATAAGAAATGAAAGAATCCCTGAACTGGGCGACAAATTTGCATCAAGGCATGGGCAGAAAGGCGTCATTTCATTGGTAGTGCCGGAGGAAGACATGCCCTTTACCTGCAATGGCATAACGCCTGATATAATAATAAACCCGCATGCCATACCTTCAAGAATGACAATAGGACAGCTGCTTGAGATAATAGCAGCCAAGGTGTCATCGCTTTCTGCTGTGCCTTTGGACAGTTCTGTATTCAATAAAAAAAGCACAGAAGAAAACATACGAAAGTCATTGAAATTGCTCGGCTTCAGGGATGATGGAAAAGAATGCATGTATGACGGAACAATTGGGAAAAAAATAAATGCCCAGATACTCGTAGGCCCGTGCTACTATCAGAAGCTTCATCATATGGTTGAAAACAAGATACAGTCAAGGGCGCGCGGGCCTGTAACTCTGCTGACAAAACAGCCGACAGCTGGCAGGTCAAAACAAGGCGGGCTTAGATTAGGAGAAATGGAAAAGGATTGCTTGATAGCGCATGGCGCTTCGCTGCTGCTAAAGGAGCGATTCAGCTCAGACAAGTACAGGATACCTGTATGCCAGAAATGCGGCATGGTGGCAATAGATGACAGGACAAAAGGCAAAAAATATTGCGCTGTTTGCAAGAAAAGCAAGATAGTTGATGTTGACATAGCTTATGCATTCAAGCTTATGCTGGATGAGCTAAAATGCCTGGGAATATACCCGAAGATTAATTTGGAGGAATGATTAACATAGTAAAAGTAAAATCGATATCGTTCGGCTTTTTATCGCCGAAGATGATAAAGGACATGGCTGCCGTGAAAATAGAGCAGCCTGAATTGTACGATCCTGACGGCTATCCGATAGACGGCGGGCTTTGCGACCTCAACCTCGGCATTGTGGACCCGGGCCTGAGATGTCGTACATGCGGCGGCACAATCGGGCAGTGTCTGGGGCATTTTGGCTATCTTGAGCTGACAAAGCCTGTTATTCATCCGATGTACGGAAAAAAAATATTTATGCTTTTGAGAGCAACCTGCAGAAGCTGCTCAAGAATCCTTGTAACAGAGGAAGAAACCAAAAAAATGAAAGGCAACCCGCTTGTTGAACTGCATAAAAAATCAAAAAAAGCATGCCCCCACTGCGGAGAAAAGCAAAAAGAAATAACATTCCAGAAGCCGACAGCATTCATAGAAAATAAGATAGAACTTACAAGCGAGGAAATAAGGCAGAGGCTTGAAAAAATCCCAGACAGCGATGTCGAACTGATGAAAATAAAGGGCGGAAGGCCTGAATGGTTTATTCTTACAATCCTGCCGGTGCCGCCCGTGACTGTCAGGCCGTCGATAACACTGGAAACAGGCGAGCGCTCTGAGGATGATTTAACGCACAAGCTTGTCGATGTCGTGAGAATAAATGAAAGGCTGAAGAAGAACCTGGAACTCGGCGCGCCGGATTTTATTATTGCTGATATCTGGGAATTGCTTCAATACCATATATCAACACTTATGAACAATGAAATAACAACGCTGCCGCCAGCCAGGCACAGGTCAGGGCGCGCCCTCAAAACACTGGTCCAGAGGCTAAGCAAAAAGGACGGCCGATTCCGCGGCAATTTATCCGGAAAAAGGGTGAATTTCTCGGCGCGTTCTGTGATATCACCCGACCCATGCATATCGATAAATGAGGTTGGCGTGCCTATTGACATTGCAAAGGAAATAACAATACCTGTAATAGTAAACAAGAACAACATCGATGAGCTCAAGAAATTCATTCTTAATGGGACGAAAACATATCCAGGCGCAAATTATGTGCTGCGCCCTGATGATGTAAGAAAAAAAATCACTGAAGAAAACAAGAAAGACATATCAGAAGAAATTGCAATCGGCTATATTATTGAAAGGCATATGATAAACGGGGATATAGTGATAATGAACAGGCAGCCATCGCTTCACAGAATGTCCATGATGGCGCATAAAGTCAGAGTGATGCCTTACAAGACATTCAGGATAAACCTTTGCGTTACAATACCTTACAACGCGGACTTTGACGGAGACGAAATGAACATGCATCTGCCGCAGACCGAGGAAGCGCAGGCAGAAGCAGAAATGCTCATGCTTGCAGAAAAGCATGTCATGTCGCCAAGATATGGCTCGCCGATTATAGCATGCAAACAGGACCATATAACAGGCTGCTATCTTCTTACAAAAAGCGGCATAAAATTCACAAAAAAAGAAACAGCAGAGATTCTTGCGCCTTTGGGGCTTGAGCCGGATGAAAAAGATGTCTACACAGGAAAGGAAATATTCAGCATGATACTGCCAAAAGACCTGAATATTCAGTTCAAGTCATCTGTATGCAGGGGATGCGCAAAATGCGACCTTGAAGAATGCCAGCATGATGAATATGTTGTAATAAAAGACGGAAAATTAAAAAAAGGGGTTATTGACGAGAATGCCCTCGGCGAAAAAAAAGGTGTTCTGATAAATTCAATAGAAAAAGAATATGGTCCTGAAGGCATAAAGAAATTCATGGATAATGTTTCCAGATTATCGTTAGAGGTCATAACCAGAAACGGCTTCAGCATTTCTATTGATGACTCCGATATCAGCGAAAAATCCAAAGCAAAAATAAAAAATATAGTTGATGAATACGAAGATAATGTCAATAGTATCATAAAAGATTATTATGCAGGAAAAATAAAAAAAATCTCCGGTCTTGAGCCGGAAGGATATGTAGAAAACCGCATACTCCAGATGGGCGGCGAAACATCAAACAAAGTGTGCGAAATAATTGAAGGAAGCCTGAAATACAATTCTTCTGTCATAATGGCTATCACAGGGGCGCGCGGCTCATTTGTCAACCTTACGCAGGTGTGCGGCTTCATAGGACAGGAATCGATAGAAGGCGAGAGAATAAAAAGGGGTTTTACCGGCAGAACCCTGTCCCACTTCAAGCGCGATAATATCGGGCTTGAGGCGCGCGGCTTTGTAAAGAATGGGTATAAAATCGGCCTTGAGCCTATCCAGTTCTTTTTTGATGCCATGAACTCACGAGAAAATTTGATGGACAAATCACTTCACACCCGTCATAGCGGATACATGGAAAGAAGGTTGGTGAATGCACTGCAGGATCTGAAAGTTGAATATGACGGTACTGTAAGAGACAGCAAGAAATTTATAATTCAGTTTGCTGCCGGAGAAGACATGATAGATCCTGCAAAAAGTGATAACGGCATTTTAAATATAGAAAAAGCGCTGGGTGATAAATCATGATTTCAAAAAAAATTATGAGCGACTTTGATAATTACTGCAAAAAAAACAAGATAGACGGCAATGAAAAAGAAAAAAAGCTGAATTTATTGAAAAAATTAATCAATAAATATTATTACGAGCCCGGCGAGGCAATAGGAATAATAGCGGCGCAGAGCATCTCCGAGCCTGCCACCCAGATGACGATGCGCTCTTATACGCTTGCATCGCAAAGCGACAGGCTTTCAAAAGTCACGCAGGGGCTGCCAAGGCTTATAGAAATATTCGACGCGAGAAAAACGTTTGAAAAAAACATGATGATTTATCTGATGAAAGAGTACAATACAAAAGAAGCCGCAAAAGATATTGCAATGAAAATAAAAGAGACAAAAATTGGGGATGTTATTGCATCGGATTCGATGGACCTTATAAATATGTGCATAGAACTTGAGTCCGAGAGCGAAAAATACAAGGAAAAAATAAAATTTTTGATTGGCAAATACATAAAAGATACTGAAGTTTCTATAAAAGGCAGCAAGATAATTGTAAAGCCGAAAGACGAAGAAGCGAGAAACCTGAGAAAAATAAGAAGCAAGCTCCTGAAAATACAGGTCGATGGCATAAAGGGGATAGAAAATGTCATTATACTGAAAGAAGGCGACGACTGGATTATACAGACATCAGGAACAAATCTCAAAAAAGTCCTGAGGATGGACGGCGTTGATATAAGCAGGACAAGGACAAACGACCTGTACCAGATTTATGAAGTGCTTGGCATTGAGGCAGCAAGAAATACCATACTATATGAAGCAAAAAACACGCTCGATGAGCAGGGGCTTGATGTTGATGTAAGGCATCTGATGCTGCTGGCTGACATGATGACCATAGACGGCGATATCAAAGCCATCGGAAGGTATGGCGTATCGGGAAAGAAAAGCAGCGTGCTTGCAAGGGCAAATTTCGAGGAAACGAAGAGGCACCTGATAAATGCGTCTTTCTACGGTGAAACTGATCATCTGAGCGGCATAATAGAAAATGTGCTCATAGGGCAGATAACGCCCGTCGGCACGGGCATGGTCGAACTGGCAGTTGATATGGAAAAGATGAAATCTAAGAAAAAAAGCTGAAATGCTTAGATTTCTTTCGCAAACAGAAATCAATATGATGTTTGCAAAATGAAAAAATCCAAAAAGAAGGAATGATTGTA
>DATDUE010000038.1:0-11018 GCA_035290505.1 archaeon
TTGTCGATGTTATGATAACATCATCGCAATAAATCATGCACTTTACAGGCGCAAGCCCTATATGACAGAAGTGGCATAGCAGCCGGGGGTTGCCACATAGCGGGCATTCTTGATATTTTCTCTGTTTAACTCGGGCAGGCCATAAACCCATTCGGGATTATCTCTATGGTCTATGCTCAAATCAATTATTCTCTTTTCTTTTATTTTATCAATATATTTTTCGCTTTCCCCGTAAGGCAGGGCTAGAAAAAACAGCTCCCCACCATCCAGATTCCCTTGTTTCCCTTCTTTTCTGCTTTCAGTGTAGACTATTTCAACATATGGATGTTTTTCCAGCATGCTAACTAATGGCTTTCCCAATCTTCCCGTATGCCCGATAACGCCGATTTTTACCATAGAACTAAACCTGCATCTTTAGTATTCCTTTCTTTATGAGCCAGCCCCTTTCCGTGGGGTTGTAGACCCATATCGCATCGCCCCTTTCATCGCTTTGTATCTCCCACGGCTCCACCAAAATAACATATCCTTCCCTCATCCAGACGCGTTTTCTGAGTCGACCAGGTATACGGACTATTCTTATTTTATTGTCCTGGCATCGGACGCGCAGCTTGTTTGAGCCGAGCAGGGATTCTATAACGCCCAGAACTTCCCGCCCGCGGGGCGTTCTGACACGAAGTACCTGCTCCTCGCCATTGTTCTGGTTCTTATTTCTATTCCTGTTTCTGTTTTGGTACATATTTACCTCACTACAAAAAAATTCCTGTAAAGCTCCCTGCCATCCTTATTGCCTACAAGCTTGAAAGAGTCCTCAATGGTATGTTTTTTCCTGAGCATGCCTATAACCCTTTCGGCTTCTTTTTTGTACATAAACCTTACATCATAGCCGTTTTGTAATTTATCTATTCTGGTTATTGTCGGCTTTTTCTCTTCTATCAGCCTTTGCACCTTTTTTATAAGGTAATCTGTTTTTTCGCCCCTTATTTGCAGTAGTGCTTCATAATACCCGCCAGAGCGCTTTTCACATGTCTCGCACTGCCGCTTCTTCAAAATTATCAGTATCTTTTTTTCTTCTGTCTTCTCTTTTTTGGCTGGCTTTATTTTACCCTTGCAGGCAATAATAACATGGACTTTATTGCCAATCGTCTTAAAGCGAGTTTTTACAGAAGTTATCTTATTTTTTGATTTTATTTTTTTCCTTACACACTCGTTTATGACTTCTTCAAAATCCTTTGTATCGTGCCATTTATTGTCATAATAAGCGCTGCATATTCCGCAGAGAATTATTGAAAAGTCTTCTACGCTGAATAGTTCGTTTTGATGCAAAAAGCAATCATCGCAAAAAGTTTCTTTTGCCTCCCGCCCGCATTTTACGCATATCATAAGAAATAGATTAAAGGAAAAACTTTTTAATCAGAGATAGACGTCCCTATCCCCCTGCCTTTTATCGCCTTCAGCAGGTTTTTCGGGTTGCCGCCGTTTATTATTATTGTCTTTATTTTGTTCTTCTTTATTATCCCAATTGCTGTTTTGTCTAAAATCCCGTAAGAGCCGGGCTCGCCTTTGACGCCATATTTGCTTAATTCCGAGAACTTTATCGCCTTGAGCTTTTTAGCGTTTTTGTATTTTTTTGGATCCTTATCATAAATGCCGTCCACATTTGTCAGCTTTATGAAGAGGTCTGCCTTTATTTTTTTTGATGCATAAGCAGCATTGGCATCTGTGCTGCGCCCCGGCTTTATGCCGCTTATGACACCCGAACTTCGCTCATTAATTTCTTCGAGCGTAAATATTGGCTTCAGTTTCAGCAGGTAAGCAAGAAAGCGTGTATTGACTTTTAGGAGGTCTACAGCAATCCATTCCATTTTTTTATTGTTCAGGCCAAGCCTTTCCACAGATTTATAATATTTTCTTATGAATTTCCCGCCGCCTATGGAAACTATTATCTGGTTTTTAGATTTCAGCCCGTTTAATATTGGAACAAGCATGGAAAAGTAGGAATGAATAGGCCCGTTTTCGTCGATGCACAGCGAGCCGCCGATTTTTATCACGAGTTTCATTTGAATTTCTTAACCTCATCGCTTTTTATAGTTTATGCGGAATAATCTTAAAAGAGATTTTTGGTTTTTTTAAAAAAAACAGCAGGTTTTTTGCTATGAATGCGATGCCAAGTTCTGACATCCTTGAAAAATACAGGAAAATGCAGGAAAGATTCAACCTGCCACATCTCAATGAATTAAAAAACTGCTTTAAATTCGATATTGAGGAAAACGAGGAGATTTTTGACCAGATTCGCAACGAAATATCCGACAGGCTTTTTAATTTCACGGAAAAAATCATCGAGCCGCTGATTGCGGGCTCTGACTCTTTGTGTTGCGTCTATGAGCAGGAGATGATAACAGAAGAGGAGCGGGTGCTGCTTTTTGGCCTGTACAAAAGAATACAGATGCTGAAATGGGAGAACAATCTGCTGATAATAAAGCCTGACGAGTCGAAAAACGCAGAGTGGATAAAAAAAACCTGGGAGATGTGGAACGGGGACATAGAGGAAAAGCTCATCAGCCTGTGCAAAAAGCTTTCAAATAACTGGAAAAACCTGAGGTTCGAGGAAGCTGAAACAGAATATAACGGCTGATTTTTTACCACGGCTTTTTGTCAATGACATCAATAAACTAAAGCCCTAGCTACTTTATTTTTTTAAAAATTAATAACAAAAACAAAAAACAATTTTACGCGAAACAAAAAAATAAAAAATTATTTTAAACAAATTAAAAAAACCAAAAATTTACTTCAATTTATTTTTTCTTCTTTTTCTTTGCCATATTTTCTCACCTTGAATTTCAATAAGGATAATTCGCTTAGTTAGTATATATATTTATCGCTATTTGCGTGAATAAGATTTTTTTTCTCCAAGAATTTTTTTCCCCGATATTTTTTTAAAAAAAAGAAAAAATTACCCCTAAAAATATTTTTTTCAGAAAAAAATGCAATGATACCCATCGCTTTAGCGATGAGTATCTGCTTTCGTTTCTTTTGGGAATCTGTGCATTCGAAAACGAAAGTAATGGGCCCGACGGGAATTTCGTAATAAGGTGAAAACCTAAGGTTTTCATCCTTACCAACCTTCTTTCCTAAAAGGCGAACTTTGTTCGCCATATTATTTCTTTGGGGTTGATACAGACCTTTCTTTTAAGAAAGGGATGTATTTTCGAACCCGCGACCCCTTGCTCACTTCTTAAGGAAGGCATTAGCCTCCTTCTTTTGCGAACTTTTCTTCTGAAAGAAAAGCTCTTAGAAGGCAAGTGCTCTTGACCACATGAAGTTGCTTTGCAACTTCGGTCTATCCAAGCTGAGCTACGAGCCCATTAGAATCTATTTTGTTTTCTATAGATTTATAAGACTTTTATTATGTTAATTCATCTATGGCTGCGATAAAGATAGAGAATCTGACAAAAAAATTTGATGACTTCACAGCCGTGGATTCTGTAAGCCTTGAGATAGAGGAAGGCGAACTGTTCGGCTTATTGGGCCCGAATGGCGCAGGCAAGACAACAATAATCAGTATTTTAGCGACACTTCTCAAACCGAGCGATGGCAAAGCAGAAATAAACGGCTTTTTTCTTCATGAGCAGGACAAAATAAGAAAGTCCATAGGCATAGTCTTTCAGGACCCAAGTCTGGATGACCAGCTGACAGGCAGGGAGAACCTGGAATTTCATGGCCGAATGTATCACATGCCAAAGAATCTGAGGGAAAAAAGAATCGAGGAAGTGCTTTCTTTGGTGGATTTGAAGGAAAAAGCCAATTCATTGGTGAAAACCTACTCAGGCGGCATGAAAAGGCGATTAGAAATTGCCAGAGGGCTTATGCACCACCCAAAAATTCTATTTCTTGACGAGCCCACGCTTGGGCTGGACCCGCAGACAAGAAGAAATATATGGGAATACATAGAAAACCTTAATGAAAAGGAAAAGCTGACCATTA
Source organism: archaeon (assembly GCA_035290505.1). Lineage (GTDB taxonomy): Archaea > Aenigmatarchaeota > Aenigmatarchaeia > GW2011-AR5 > DATDUE01 > DATDUE01. The sequence goes on from DATDUE010000038.1 coordinate 3,982, forward strand.
TTCTGACAACGCATTACATGGAGGAAGCGGATTATTTGTGCGACAGGGTTGCCATCATAGACCACGGAAAAATTATTGCGCTGGGCACGCCGGATGAATTGAAAAAAAGCATGGGCGGAGACGTGATTTCCATAGAAGGAGAGGCAGACAAGCTAGGAAGCGTTCTCAATGAAGACTGGGTAAAGGAAAAAAAACTCCTTGACGGAAAAATGAATGTTACTGTGAGCAGCGGCGAAAGCGCAATACCAAAGATACTGGAAATAGCCGGCAGGGGCGGGATAATTGTGAATTCTGTTAACCTGAAGAAGCTCACGCTCGAGGATGTCTTCATCCATTATACCGGAAGGGCGATAAGGGAAGAGGAAGCGTCAAAGAAGGATATGCTCAGGCAGCAGATAAAGGGTGAGTGGAAGAGATGATATCAGACATATACACAATCTGGCTTAGGGAAATGCTCAGGACATTCAGGGCGCGCTCACGAATAATAAGCAGCCTTGCCATGCCGTTCTTCTGGCTTGTTTTCATTGGCGTGGGCATTGGTTCTTCTTTCAGCCTGCCTGGAATGAATTATATAAGTTTCCTCTCGCCCGGCATCATAGGAATGATTTTACTCTTCAATTCAATGTTCTCAAGCCTGTCGGTCATCTGGGACAGGCAGTTTGGGTTTTTGAAAGAAATCCTTGTTGCGCCTGTTTCAAGGACGAGCATAGTTTTAGGCAAGACTCTGGGCGGCGCGACCATGGCAATAGTTACTGCTTTCATCATGTTGCTGCTTGAAATTGTTCTCGGCTTTGTAAATCCTTCCTTCGGTATAGTATTTGCTTTTGTTTTTATGATTCTCACAGCAGTGTGTTTTGTCTCCATAGGTTTGATTATTGCTTCCCGCATGGAGAGCATGGAAGGATTCCAGATGATAATGTCATTCCTGATAATGCCCGTTTTCTTTTTGTCAGGCGCGCTGTTCCCTTTACAGAACACGCCTGCATGGATGCAGTTTGCCTCGCACTTTGACCCGCTGACCTATGGAGTTGATGGGCTTCGCGGTTCAATGATTGGCACATCGATTTATCCGTTATGGATTGATTTTACAGTTCTCTCAGCCATCACTCTGTTTTTCATATTTATGGGCAGTTATATGTTCAGCAAGAGCGTTAGATAAGATGGCAATAAAAAGCAATAAATACTGCAAAGGATATGATAATAAAGGGTACTGGGAATTATGACTCGTCTTATTTGCGTCTGCTCTGGAAAAGGCGGCGTCGGAAAAACCTTTTTAACAGCCAACCTTGGCGTAGCCCTCGCTGAATTCGGCAAGGATGTTGCCATTCTGGATGCCAATTTAACCACGCCTAACCTTGGACTTCATTTAGGAATTCCTTTATTTCCTGTGACACTTCACGATGTCCTGAAAGGCAACGCAAGGATACATGATGCTATTTATGAGCACGAGTCAGGCCTGAAAATCATTCCAGCCGGGCTTTCGCTGAAAGACCTGCGCGGCGTTGATTCAAGGGATTTATCAAACGCTTTGCTTGACTTAATCGGTAATGTGGAAATCTTGATCATGGACTCGTCTGCCGGCCTGGGGCGCGAAGCGCTCTCGGCAATGGAAAGCAGCGACGAGCTGATTGTTGTGACAAATCCCGAGCTGCCTTCGGTGACAGACGCCCTGAAGGCGATAAAGCTCGCCGAGCAGGTCGGCACTAGGATAAAGGGCATTGTTATCAACCGGGTGTCAGGAAAGTCGTATGAGATGAGCAGGTATGAAATAAGAAGCATGCTCGGCGACTATGAAATACTTGCCGAGATACCGGAAGACAGGCATGTTCATCACAGCATTTCAAGGCGCACTCCCGTTGTTCAGCACAAGCCTGATGCATCATCATCAATAGAAGTAAAGCGCCTGGCTGCTAAATTGATTGGAAGGGAATTTAATTACAGGCAGCCCTGGCACCAGAAAATAAAGTTCTGGCGATAGATATGCTGCGGAAATTGTTTTAATTTGGATTTTTTCCTTTTGTTCCATTAAAAAGTCAAGGAAAAGCCGTTTCCTTAGCAACATGTAGGGAGAGCAAAACCGAATGACGATGCTTTGCATCGTCTATCTGCTTTGGGTGGGTTGGCGGGCATAATCAATTAAAAGTGATTTCTATGCTTACAAGAAAAAGAAAGAAACGGATTCTTGAAGAAGAAGCACTTCGCGACATCCTTCCCCAGAAATGGAAGCCCAGAAGAAGGAAATAAGAATTTTTCCAACCTACATTTATCATGCAAGAGATCACAGCTACGGTCGCTGATGTCATTCAGGAAACACCCACAATAAAGACCATACGCTTCAAGGAATTATTTCTCTTCAAGCCCGGCGACCATTTGTTTGTCGCCGAGCAGAAGCCATTATCCATATCATCATCTCCGACAGAGGGATTCCTGCAGTTCACGAAGAAGATAACCGGCAGCGCTTTCTCCCAGCAGATAGATGCTTTGCAAAAAGGCGACAAACTAATAATAGAAGGGCCCATAAGCAGCTTTCCTTTTTCGGAGAATCGCAATGCTGTGATGCTCTCAGGAGGAATAGGCATCACTCCGCTCCGTAGCATGATTAAATATGCTTTTGATAAAGAGCTGCCGATAAAAATTGTCCTGCTCTGCAGCAATAGGAGCCCGGAAGATATCCTTTTTGCCAGCGAATTCAATGCCATGCAAAGCGAAAACATAAAAATCATTCATACGCTGACAGAAGGCTCTTGGTCTGGAAGAACAGGCAGGATAAATGAAGCATTAATCGGAGTGCATTCTATTGACAATCCCATTTACTATTCCTGCGGTCCCCCGAGGATGGTCGAAGCCATGATTGATATTCTGAAGAAAATGGCTGTTAGTGACGACGACATCCGCATAGAGAATTTTACGGGGTATTGATTTGTGAAACAAACGTGAAGAAAGGGAACGAATAAAATCTCATAGCCGCGAAGGGAAGGGATAAAAGGGTTGAAGATGCTAAATTATCTATAAATCATACTCAATTAAAATTGATTATCATGCTCAAATACATGTACATCGACGAAAGCGGCGACCTTGGAAAATATGGCTCGAAATATTTTACTGTAGCGGCTATTGTTATTGATGAGCCTGTTAAACTTTCAAGAATAATCAAAAAGCTTAGGCAGAGGATATTGAAAAAGAAGATAAAGCAGATGCCTGAAATAAAGGCCAACAGCTCTAATTTTATAATAAGAAAATATGTTCTTGCGAATCTGGCTAAGGTTGATTGCGAAATATACGCCATAGCGGTAAGCAAGGAAGCAATAGCTGACTATTTGTTCGATGTCAAAGATAAATTATATAACTATTTGTGCGGAATACTTGTGGAAAAAATAAGAAAGATGGACGGAAAGCTGAGCATAATCATAGACAAAAAGCACACAAATACGCTGGTCAGGGACGATTTCAACAGATATATAGAAAATAAAATGAAATCTGTGAACAGCAAAATGGAAATAAATATAAAACATGAATTTTCTCATTCGAGCAATGAGCTTCAGGTTATTGACTTTGTAGTGTGGAGCATAAACAGAAAGTTCAATACAGGCGATGATTCCTACTACAAAATAATAGAGAAAAAGATAGCCAATAAGGAGGATATGATTCTATGGAAATGACATTATTTATTGAAGCATGTCAATTTGAATTCCTTTTGGAGCTAATTTTCTAAAGCAATTCAAAAATGAAAAAGCGGACCCAGGAGCTTCATAAAGTGCACCATACGGTACACGAAGGCATCCTGGACTTACCCACTAAATATATGATATATGGGAGGATTTTTAAAGGTTCATATAGGCAGTAAAAACTCAAAAAGTTTCAGAAGCTTGTTGAAGAAAGAAGGATATATCTCTCCCAGAAAAAGGATAGGTAGCGAAAAGCTGTTCAAAACAAAATCGCTGAAGAAGTAAAAAGACGAATGCAAAAGGCAGAGCAGTTGCAGAAAGAAGCAAAAGAAGAATTAGATAAAGCAAAGCTAGAAGTTGAAAAAATTATTTTAGGCTGATGTATATGGGCGGTCTCGTAAACAAAGGCATTAACGAAAAGCAGAGAAACAGAATGCGTTCCATGAACATGAAAGAGCGTATGGAAGAAGCTGCTAACAGGGAAAAAATTCCGCCTACAAGAGATGAAAATATATGCAAATACTGCTCCTTCAAAGCCCGCTACAAATTCCACAGGTGCCCGCAGTGCGGCGAGGCACTGGGATGAAATAAATACATATAATCGCAATAAATACTTATGGAATTTGACAATATATTGAATCTTTGGATTATACCATTCTCAGTAACTATGATTTTTTTTCTTTTTTACTATTGCAAGACTACAATTATAAAAATTGCAAAAAAATCAAGAAAAAAATCAGATTTTCTTTTTCTTCTTGATAATTTTCGTATCAATATTGATGATTGGAAGAAAACAATTTTACTACCAATAATATCTGCTATTTTGCTTAACGTTATAGTAATGGCAGTTTTTATGGCAAAGCCTGTCAAATACGACATTCCCTTCTGGTTTTTAGCATCTATGCCCGGATTTGCCAATCCCGTATCAGAAGAATTCTTAATCAGAGGATTCTTACTTGGACTTTTCGTTTTTGGTGCATGGAAATTTAGATTTAAAGATAAAAACAAATATTTTTTGTATTTCATTGGGCTGATATTTTTGTCTTATATTTTTACAATAAGTCACATAAACATGACTTTATATCAGTATGTGATAAGATTTTCAAATTCTATTTTATTCAGCATTTTATATCTCATTAATAAAAGAAATCTGTTACCGTCAATTATAGCCCATGCAGCAGGTAACTGGCTTTTTATTTTAGGTCAAGGATTTTGAATTATTTCTATACTTATTCTTATAATTCAATCCCATATACTCGTCTTTATCATCCTCACGCCGTTTCCATTGTCAGCGACCTAATAATATCAGCAGCTCATATCCACGGCCTCGGGTAGCCCAGAGCCTTTCCTGCCATTTTTCTGGCTTCTTTGCTTGGGCATTTTTTGTAGACTTTTTTTATGTATTCACTTGATATCCCGTCAGGGCTACCGGACAGCTCATTCAGTTTTATCAGGTCTTCAGTGTGCGCCAAGGATAAATCATTATCCAAATCCTTTATTTTAGAATAAAGCTCTGCCGACCATAAGGCAATGTTTTTCCCTCTTTCATAATTATATTTATCGGGCCTGTCATGCTGGTCATACCTGTATAATATCTCAAATGCATTTAGCCTGGCGCTGCGCCATTCTGAAGAATTATAGATATGCTCAAGCTCTTTTTTAGCATTTTCATTGTTTTCATACACGCCCATTTTTAATTTTTCTATTTTTTCAAGGGCTTCATTAATGCTGTTTTTCCCCATTTTGCACATAACAATTTTGTCGTGAAAGCTCTTAAGGATTTTTGGGTTTTATTTTTATCATGCAGGCGCGAATAATTGTTTCCGGTATCGTCCAGGGTGTTTCCTTCCGCAGCTTTGCAAAAAAGCATGCCTATAGGTTAGGCATCAATGGCTATGTGAGAAACCTGCCTGACGGTTCTTTGGAAGTAATAACCGAAGGAAAAAAAGAAAAGATAGAAGAGCTGATTAAGGAAATAAGGAAAGGCCCAGAAGGCTCAAAAGTCGATAATATTAAAATAGAGTGGCGAAGAGACGAAGGATATGAAGGGTTTTCTATAAAGATTTGATTTTTAAATCCATTTGCAATTAATTCTTTCTATCGGGTTCGTAGTCTAGTGGTATGACGCCACACTCACAAGATTGCTCATCTGAAATCTGTGGAGGCCGCAGGTTCAATACACCTTTTCTTGAAAGAAAAGCTGTACCAAAAGAACAAAAGAAATGGTTGTGAAATTCCTGCCGAACCCATCATACATATATATTTATATGTATATATACATATATGTAATGGTGAATGATATGGCAATTGCAGAAAATGACAGCAGGCAGTCTGTGAACATCCGATTTACAAGCAACATACATCATTGGCCAACTCTTAAGACAGTGCTCATGGTGGAAAAAGCCATCAAAGACTCAGATGGCCCAATTTCGCTGGAAGAATTGAAGAGAAACATGAAAAAAAAGGTGATGGACCAGACGCTTCGCCTTATTCTTGCCTATCTGGAAGACAAAGGCAGCATTCTGATAGGGCCAAAAGGCATATCATGGATAGAAAACAGCAATGCAAAGTTTCTCAGGTTTATAGAGAAAAGCAAAGTGATAGAAGCATGAAACCTGTAAGGGTCCAGTTAATAGGGAATGCTGCGGATGCTTTTGAAGGTTTGAATAAAATTGCAGGCGAGGAGCAGGCAAAAGGCATAATCAATTCTGAACGCCAGCAACTGCTAAAATCAATAAAGCAAAAAATAGAGTTAATTAAGGTAAATCCTCAATACGGAGATACTGTTCCGAAGGCTCTAATAAAGAAAAGTGGCTATGATGTTGATAATCTCTGGGTTGTCGATCTAGTAGGCTATTGGCGAATGCTTTACACACTCAAAGGCAGCAGCGTAGAGATACTTTGCTTTATTCTTGAAATTATAGACCATAAGAAATATGACAAAATTTTCGGCTACAGGAAGAGATAAACTATGCAAGCCCTATACCTTCAAGATTGTTATCAGAGAGAGTTTGCTTCTATAGTCACCAAAGCTGAAGGCAGATTCACTATCTTGGAAAAGACTTTGTTTTACCCCAATTCAGGCGGCCAGCCGCATGATTTGGGAAAAATGATAGACGAAGAAGGCAACGAATATAATGTGCTTTTTGTAAAGAAAATAAACGGCGAAATAAGCCATGAATTGGACAAAGAGATTGCTGTTGGAAAGAAAATAAAAGGCATCATTGACTGGAATCGCCGCTACTTTTTTATGAGAAACCACACTGCTGCGCATGTATTGTCGGGCATTATTCACCAGCAGACAGGCGCCGAAATCACAGGCAACCAGCTGGGCGAGCAGAGCAGGATAGATTTTTCTTTAGATAACTTAGA
>DATDUE010000039.1:0-5274 GCA_035290505.1 archaeon
AAAGCACAGCGTAAAGTAATATCATTGGAAGCGAAAATAAATCAGTCATAATATTTGTTTGAAAAAGATATTATTAAAATCTTCCGATTACGTTAAAATCATTCCTTCAGGTCTTCTATGGTCAGTGCTGTCACAAAACGAGACCTTATTTTATCCTTAAAGGACATGCCCACGACATATTTGATGCCCTTGCTTTCGGCCAATTCGACTATGGATTCGTTTATCTTTCCGTCAAAAACAATTGCATATACATCTTTCTGGTTATCGATTACCTCGATTATCTCGCTCAGAGGCACTTTTGCAATGACCTGAAGATTTTTATCAATTATATATGCAGCTCTTGTGCCGACAGATTCTTCCAACAATGAGTAAAAATTTTTTTTTGCGCTGGCTGAAAGCTCTTCTTTTGTTATTTCTTGCTCCGGCTGCTCTCTGTATTTTCCATTTTTTACGAATTCCATATACTGGCTTAAAGGTATTCTTTCACGAAGTGCTTTGAAAATCTGCTTTTTTGTCAAATCCTCTACTTCATACCCTTCTTCTGCACGCGTGATAAAATCAATGTCAGCTATTGCGAGCAGTTTTTTCATGTCAAGGTCTCCGCCGCGGTCGCCATCCAAAAAGGCAATAACTGTTTTTTCCTTTGTCAGCTTTACCAGGGCATCAGGTATTTTTGAGCCTTCCATTGCTATCGAGTTTTTAATTCCGTTCCTTAGCAGATTGATGACATCAGCCCGGCCCTCGACAATTATTATTTCGTCGGCTGTTTCTATTTCCGGACCGCAGGAAAGCCCGTTAAAATTAGCAACCTGCAGTGTGCGTACGTCCTCTTTAATTGTTTCTGCCAATTTGTGCGAGTCAGGCGTGCCCTCATCGATCATTGCCTTCAATATATTTTTTGCCCTCTCAATAATGAATTTTCTTTTCTGTGTTCGGACATCCTCCACTTTGCTTATCTCCACTGTGGCCTCGCAGGGACCTACTTTGTCTATAGTTTCCATGGAAGCGGCTATGAGTGCAGTTTCACTATTATCCAAACTGGATGGCAGCGTTATTTCTGCGTAAGACATTCCTTTGCTTGTTTTAATATTAACTTCTATTCTTCCTATTCTTCCTGTGTGCTGTAAATCCCGCAAATCCAGATCGCTGCCTAAAAGCCCCTCGGTCTGGCCGAAAATAGCACCGATAACATCAGGCCGCTCGATTACTCCTTTTGCATGCATCTTCGCATAAATAAGGTATTTTGCAAAATTCTGGGCTAATTTAGCCATGCAATTATCTCCAAAAGGCAGAAACAGATGTAATTATTCAATACTTATACAATATTCAATGTTAAAGCAATCATCTTATTAACCATCATTGCCCACACCGGATAAACATAATGAATGATAAATCATCCTTCTGCCAATAAATAAAAATGAACAGAAATGTTTATAAAGCATCATGCAAGGCTTTCCTTTGATATCCTTGCTATCTCTTTTTCAATGTTTTTCATCTGCTCTTTCATCAAAGATACTGATACTTTCTTTATGCCCTGAAAAAGCCTCAGAAAATAAAATTCTGCGAAGACTTTTGAAAAAAAGCTGTCGTCATTTATCTCAACGCGCAAAAAGCCCTTTATCGTGATGTATATCTTTTTCTCGGTATCATCACCAAAAAGGGAAAAAGAAAATACTATGGAAGAAAAATCATCTATTTCTTTGACTATATCAAACTCTATTTTCGCCTCTTTTCTCGGCCCGTCTGTGAGGTATTCTGTCTTTTTTTCGATAACTTTGCCGTGTTTTGAAAATACATCAATCAGTTCAAGCCCCGAGGAAAATGCATTTTCTGTATTTATCGAGAATTCCCTTGAATATGTGGTGTCTTCAATCAGCATACTAAACACTCTTCCTGCACTCGGGGCAGATATATACCCCGTTTTCCTCTTCCAATTCATCAGAATAATTGCCGCATGATTCGCATTCGCCTAAATCGGATTTGCCCTGCTCAACACCCCCACCTATCTTCATCTTTTCCAGCAAAATCTCGAACAAGGCAGGCTCTATGCGAAGAACATCATTGCTTGTGATAATGCCAACAAGAGTCCCTTTGTCGAAGACGGGCAGCTTCTCTATCTCATTTTCTGCCATCAGTTTCGCGGCATCTTCTATTGTTTTGTCGGGGGAAATAGAAATTATATCTGTGCTCATTATGTCTTTTACAAATTCGCCACGACTGCCTGCAACATGCTTGTATACTATATCACGTGTCGTTAAAATTCCCTTCAGGTTTTTTTCGCCCATTACAAGGACAGAGCCTATGCGGCTGTTCTTCATTACCTCTGCTGCTCTTTCTATAGAGTCGTCCAAATCAACTGTCTTTATCTCTTTATTCATTACCTCTTTAACCAATACTTTGAAGCGCATAATTATTGTTAACGCTTTTCATATAAAAAGATTGTTTTACAGCAGAATATTCATGAGCTATCGCAAAGGCTATTTATATGAATGGAAATTGACGCATGAGCTGGCAAAAAAGGGGTTCATGGTTGTGAGAACCCCGAGAAGCGGGAGAATCGGGCTGCCGAGCCCTGATATAATTGCACTGAAAAACGGCAAGATTTTTGTAATCGAGGCGAAAGCCCGAGAAGAGGCGTTCAAAATCGAAGCAGAGCAATTGAATGAATTGAAACAGTGGCAGGACAATGGCGCAACTGCTTTTATTGCATGGAAGATATCTCGCGAGGGGTGGAAATTTCTGAAATTGGATGATGTCATAAAAAACAACGGAAATATTGGGAAAAAATTTGCCATGGAAAAAAGCTTCGGGATTGAGTTTTTCGATGATATATAGTTAACCAAATAAATAATTGGTATTATAATTTGGTTAACTTATACCGAACAACAAAATAATTGTACTTATTGTTTTGTTGGTTCAGTATATAAAAGCTTTTCGGTTTTTTTGGTGTTTATATATAATTGAAATAAAAAAATTCTTTACAGAGGTATTCACAAAATGAAATCGGACATACATGGCTTCAGCAAATTGCACAGGAATGAGAAGATAAAAATAATAAAGGCATTTGCGAAGCTGGAAAAAAAGGACGTAAAAACCCTGAAAAAAGAAAGCGCTTTAGAATTCAAAACAGCGGAAAAAATGATAGAAAATGTGGTATCTTCTTATCAGTTTCCATATGGCATAGCCACGAATTTCCGAATTAATAGAAAAGATTATCTTATTCCAATGGTTCTTGAAGAGCCGTCTGTTGTTGCTGCTGCCTCGCATGCTGCAAAGCTCTGCAGGCCTGGTGGTTTTACAGCGAGCAGTGACGAGCCGATAATGATTGGCCAGATACAGCTAACAGAAATGAAAAACATATCCGCGGCAAAAAGGGCTGTGCTGAGAAATAAGGCAGAAATCAAAAAAATGGCCAATAACCGGGATTCTGTTTTGTGCAAATTAGGCGGCGGGATAAAAGATGTGGAAGCAAGGGAGATAGACACAAAAAAGGGAAAAATGCTTATTGTTCATATAATTGTCGATGTCAGGGATGCCATGGGCGCGAATTGCATAAATACAATGTCAGAAGCTATAACGCCGTTTTTGGAAGAAAAAACAGGCGGAAAGGCTGTGCTGCGCATAATATCGAACCTTGCTGACCGAAGATTAGCAAGAGCAAGCTGCACATGGAAAAAAAGCATTTTGGGCGATGATGTCATAGACGGTATTATTTCTGCTTACGAATTCGCGAAGAATGATGTTTACAGATGCGCCACGAACAACAAGGGTATAATGAACGGCATTGATGCGGTGGCAATCGCAACGGGCAATGACTTTAGAGCATTAGAAGCAGGCGCACACGCCTATGCTGCAAAAAGCGGAAAATATCAGCCGCTTGTAAGATACGAAAAAAACAAAAATGGTGATTTGATCGGCTCAATAGAATTGCCAATAGCTGTCGGGCTGGTGGGCGGCGCCACAAGGACGCACCCGCTTGCGCAGATATCCCTGAAGATTTTAGGCGTGAAAACTGCCCAAGAATTAGCGCAAATAATGGCCTGTGTCGGGCTGGCAAACAATTTCGCTGCGCTCCGAGCGATGGTGAAGGAAGGCATACAGAAAGGCCACATGAAGCTGCACGCGAAGAACATTGCCATAATAGCAGGCGCTGACAAGAATTATATTGACAAGGTAGAGGAACGTATGGTTAAGGATGGTAATGTTTCTGTCGGGAATGCTGTAAAAATACTGAAGGAACTAAAATGGATTGAGAGGAAGAAGAAGATAAAAAGGTTTGAGAAGAGGTTCAAGAGAAAAGTAAAGAGGAAAAAGAAATAAATAATTATTCAGAACACCGTCTCAACCAGCGCCGCTACGAATATCAGCAATTCGGCAATGCCCAGAAAAATCAAAGAGTCCTTGAACACCAAGGAAAATTCCTTGCTGTTGAACTTTTCGCGAAGAATGCCTACAGACAAGATGCCGCCAGCGATGCCTGCGAAGAAATAGGCAACAATTTCAGGAATTCCGTGCAGAGCAATAGAGCCAAGGCTGACAGGCAGGCCGTAAAGGTAGGCGACGCCTGAAGAGAGACCTTTGCCTATCAGCGACTGAACAAACAGACCGACGTAAACTGCTATAACAGAAGCGTTCAATGCGAGAATAAAAACAGCGCCTGCGCCGAGCATTGCTGAAAGAATAAACATTAGAATCATCACCTGTGTGTTGTTGTAAAAGAATGTGGCGAATTCAGAGCTGCCTGTTGCTTGTGCTGTCGCAGCTGAAGAAAAGCCTCTCAGCGTCTCAGACTGCAGAACAAAAACATCCTTGAATTCGGGGACGAACACAAAGGCAAGGCTCATGGCAACGACAATGCCAAGAAAGAACATGGAAAAAACGGATATAACTGCGCCATGCCTTGCAAACAAATTTCTTTTCATTTTCCTTCTTGCAACCAATTCATCCTTCTTTTCTTCAAAAACAAACAGCCGCTGGAAAAACGGCACGAAGATTATTGTAATCAAAGCAATTGTTAAAATGGATGATTGCTCGGGAAACAGTTTGTAGGCGAAGAAAATGGAAATAAACGTGTAGATAAACGCTATGGCGAACACATGCCAGGGCTTGTCTTCAGCGTTCTTCGGACGAAGGATTGATTCAAGGACCATGGATTAATTTGTGCAAGGCGGTATAAATTGGTTTTCTATCGATATGGCTCTACGATATCTTTGCTGAACCACTTTTCTATTATTTCAAAAATTTCCTTACTTTTTCTCGGATTTAATGATATAT
>DATDUE010000040.1:0-10305 GCA_035290505.1 archaeon
CAATTGAAGTATGATTTTCGTCGGGAAGGGTATTGTCTTTTGACAATACCCTTAGCAGCTAGCATTACCGTCCAAAGACGGTAATGCTCACGACGAAAATCATCATACATATATTGGATATAATTTAATATGGTGATTATAATGCTCGATGAACTGGACATACCGAAAACTGCGGTGATTTTTATAACAGTGCTGATAATAGTATTGATATCGCTGATACTATACCTTTCGTACAACAGCAGCGGGCTGCAGAATTTGCTGAAAATATTCGGCCTGGCAAAGGCGGTGGTTTGATGAGAATAGAATACGTCATAGTGAGCTTCATAATTTTTATTGTCGTTTTACTGGTTATTATTGGCGTTGCAAAGCCTGTGCCTGGTTTATTCGACAAAATAATGAGCCTGCTTGGTGGTGCCGGTGGTTGAGGAAATAAACATCATAATAAATTTCATGATAGGCGTCATTTTTGCCCTCATAGGCATTGTGCTACTGAGCGTTATTCTGGCACAGTTCAACCCATACGATCAGGTAGCGTTTGCAAATGCAGAAAGGCTTAGGGCTGCCATGGAAGAAGCATGCATGAGCAACAAAGCTGAACTTACTTTTTCGCTGCCGCAGAATGTGCCTGTTTTCGGCTCAGGGCTTGCACAGCTGGGCCAGATACCGCTTCTGCCTGCGTGGCAGATAGTGACAAAAGGCGACCCGAAATATGTTTTATATTATGAGTCATTTCCGGTCGGCGAAGCTGTGGGATGGGAGATATACTTTAAAAATATGGGCTATAGGGTAGCAGCGCCGCTCAAGGAAGGCGCAGACATTGTGGAAAGAAGCAAGATTGCTGAAAGGATAACAGAAGTCGGTGATAAGTTTGATGAAAGTTATAAATCTGTGAATAATACAGAAGGAAAAAAAATATTTGTGAACAACATAATCCTGAACAGTGAATTGGACTCCACGACAGGCAGAACGCTTGATGACCCGAAAAAAGCATACGGCTCGTGGGACAGGAATGATTTTATTTTCAGCAATTACATCGGAATGAGCGGACTGGAAAAGACATTGGTGAAATACCAGCCATGCGGCTCTCATACGCTCTGCCTAAAAACAACGACAGGCATTTATTCATTCCCGCTAAAATACTGTGATGAAATAAAATATATACACATTTACTATGACGCAAGAAACAAGGCAAAAGGATACAAAGCCATTGGAGCAGGTCTTGGTGCGGGTGCTGCTGCCATAGGCGGCATCGTATATTTTGGGGTAAAATCGTCCATTGTCTTTGCCTTGAAAACGTTGTGGTGGTCGCCCACTATTACTGTGGGAGCAGCAGCCTATGGTGCTGATTCATATGGCGAATATCTTTTCAACCAGTTCATAACTTACAAATCATCGGATTTCTATGTCGCAAGCCCGTGCAGCAGCCTAAAAATGGAGATAAAGAAAGCAGACTGCAGCAGATTATGCAGCAACCTGAAAAATTATCCCATATACAGCTATGAAAACGGCTTATTGGTGAAAAAAGGGGAGCATTACACCTGCCTGGACAATATAAATGGCACCGAGCCTGATGTGGGATATTCAGATTCAATTTCGACGCAGGTAAAATGCTATTTAGAATACAAAGGCTGCCTCCTGAATACTTTGCAGAAGCAAAAAACAGTCAAAGAATGCGAAAGCGAATATGACAACTGCGTAACAGGCCTGGATGCAGACAATGGCGGCGACTGCCTTAAAGTTTTGATAAGCGAGACGCCTGAAGGCTATTGCTGGACGCCGAATGTCAATGCAAGAGGCTTGACGAATATAGATACGCGGCTTTTTGCATCTCTTGCTGGCATGACGCCTGTAACAAAAAACTCCGAATATATGAAAGAGCAGGATGCCGTGATAATGAAGGATGCTGATTACTCCGGTTTTTTAGTATCATTCATAAAAGACACAATGAATATAGACTGGCCTTGGCCATAGCGATATTGATTTGATTCTTAAAAAAATTTATATATAGTGCTTGACGAAGATTAATTAGGTTACTATGAATTTAGAGCATCTGCAGTGGATTTCTGTTATCATAGGGCTTACGCTGATAATCACGATGTTCGGCTTTGGCATACTGCAGAGCGGCGTGAAAGCCGCGGTAGAGAGCAATGCCCCGCTTGTTGCGAGAGAGATTGCGGGCATAATTAATGTCATCCAGACAGCGCCGGACGGCACAACACACACATATGTGCTGCCAAAGATGGGCTGCAAAATTTTCATTCAGGAAAATTTTATAAGGCTGGAAACGGATGATGGCGTTTATAGAGAAAGCCTGATAAGCCATGTGAGCGTCAGAACAGCAGAAATAAATTGCGACAAGCAGAAACAAAAAACATTGGTTTTTGTAAAAAATGGTGATGTATCAGTATCATAGGTGCCATGCATGATTATAATAAAATCCCTTTTTGCGATGATAAGGATCGTGATATTTTTGATGATGATGGTCATACTTTTTGTTACTTTCTATTCTACTGATGTCGGAGTAAAAACAGAAGACGCTACAACAAGGGCGAATATAGAGATTGCGGACAATTTATTGAAATCCAGGCTTACATATGACATGGCTGTTTTCAATGAAGACGAATTGGATAATGCTCAGGAAATGCCTTTCAGCTTCTGCGGCTATGCGTACATGGCTGTCATCTCTGACAAAAAAGGAAATGTATGGAATATAGGATATAAGCCGCAAACAGGTATAGAAGCTACATCAGAAAAAAAATATCCCGTGAGCATCGGCATTATTAACAATAACATGCCCGGCGAATTTTATGACACAGTAAAGCCCGCCGAGATGACACTAACTGTCTACGAAACATGGCTGACAAAGATTTCCTGCGCATTGGAAAATGCATACAGAACAAAGTCTGTGCAGAAGGTAGAGAATTTGTGCAAAGATAAATGCGAAATGGCTTTTGGCAGGGCTCCAGAAGGTGATAATACTGGATATGAAAAGGCGTGCCTATACCAGACATATGCATTGATTGATACCATAGAATGTATAGGCACAGGTCTGCCTGAAAAAATGATTATTCCTTCTTCTGTGATTTACGACAAAGATGATGTACCCACAGGCTCAGAAAAAGTTTTCTGGGCAATACCAATAGACCTGCAAAAAACGGAAAAGCTGCCGAAATATGAGGATTATAATGAAATGATTGGAAAATTTACAGAAGATATATGTAATATTCTGAAAGATCAGCCTGATTACACAGCAACTGAGGAAAGCGATGTCGGTGCTGTAGCTGTATGCCTGAGCGAATGCGGAAATGGCATAAAAGAAGCGGGCGAGGAGTGCGAAAAAAATGATGATTGTGAAAGCGAAAAATGCATCGGCTGCTTTTGCATTCAGAAGTCAGTATAGGTGATATAATTGATTGAAGAAATTATATGGACTCTGTTCGTGGCTATAACCGCCATCATAGTGGTTGTGGGAATTATTTACTCGTCCATATCGCTTTATATTATCAACAAGTTTGACATGTTCTCGTATTCCTTCGATTTTATAATGCTCTCGAACGTGCCGTTCTACCTGTCTAACCAGATAATGCATGCAAAAATCGGGGACCGGCAGCTGATTGAGCAGGGACTGGAAACAATCGTAACAGGCTACGAGTCGAAAACTTTTCAGGCAGGCATCAAGAATTTTCTGGAAAAATATGAGCTCAACTATTACAATGCTTATTTCACGGCAAATGACAAGGAATATCTTAATGTCGGTAAAGAGGGTATATTCTGCGGGGCAAATGACGACGGCATATGCACTGAAAAACAAGGTGAGGAAAATTGCGGCGTTGGAAGGATAGAGATAAACGACAATGGAAAGTGCTTCTCAACAGAAGCGTGCTGCAGGCAAAATATAATTGAATATGAAAAAATCGGAAAATATGGAATTTTCAATTGCGGCTCAGATGATGTGGGCATATGCACAGAGGGAGTGTCACTTTCTTATATAGTTAATTTATGTCCGCCCAGCATGACATCAATAGATGACGAAGGGAAATGCAAGGACGCCAATGAAGGCAAAACGCCCGTGTGCTGCGCAGACATGACAGATGACACAAAATATGCGCAGACAGCGGAGACGCCGCTGTTTTTCAAGAAATATTTCGGCTACATGGTGGTGACAGCAAAATGAAAAAGGGCGCTGGAACTACGATGGCATCGCTTCTTATGATAGTCATTCTGCTTGCTGGCATAAGCCTTCATTACGCGACTGTGCTGAAAAAAACAGGGCAGCAGCAGCAGATAAATATGAGAGAAAGCGAAATAATGAGAACTGTCAATGCCTTTCATCTTCTAAACCGCTCGTTAGGAATGACATGGTATTTATCTACGATACAGTCCGTATTTCAGACAGGTGATGAAAGTATCGGCTGCGGCACCGATGAAGACCCCAATATATATACAACATCAAAGACGAATATTGGCGACATCTACTGGTATCAGACAGACCCGACAAGGGACAAAACATCAAAAAAATTTGACGAAAAAGAATACTACAGCAAAGACCCTGGTCCCGGAGCGCCAAGGTTCCCGCCTCCGGATAAATACAATCAGTGGTCATATAACCCGAGAATATGCTACCCTAAAACAAATAATGTGAATGATTTTTTCTTAGAAAAAATAGGGCCGTTTCAGGATATAACAAAATCCTTTGACGCAAACGGAATAGACAGCATAAATATTGACAACATAAAGACAGAATTTGACTTTTCACTTGTAAGAAGAAATATAAAAAGCACGACAGAGCAGGACATCGCTATGAAATATGGCAATACGGAAATAAGCACAAAAGCAAAAAATGAAAACACTGTTTATACAGAATTTCCCCCGATGGTTTTTGCCGCGCAGGATTTCGTATCATCATTAATGGACCTTTCTGACGCACTTATAAATGATGTGGAAAGGGATGCCAATGGCCAGACAACATACAAGGACAAGGAATTCAGGTATGGAATGAGGTATCAAGATGTCGATATCGAGCAGATAAGCGGCGGCTCGCTGAAGCCGACACAGAGCCATGATATATATACCCAGTTGATTGAAGGATTTATAGCAAGAAAGCTGGCAGCAATAAAATCAAGCTATGGATTGGGAAACACGGAAATAATTTATTACAAGAATGATTTTGGGCTGAAAGCAGCAACAGAAAATGACAGGGCATCTACGAGATTACAGGAAAACGGCGGGCTTGTTTTCCATTATAATCTTGATGTAAGGTTTGTCGAGAAATATAATGACAATGCCATCCAGGGAAATGAATGCCAAAAACCGCCAGAAGAATATGAAAGCATAATTGACGGCGCAGCAGCTGACTGGGATATAACATACAGCACTGCAACAGTGAAATTCAACAAAGAGGAAGTAAAATCGCTAATAAAATCGATAATACAGAAAGAAAGCAATTGGAATCCTGAAGCAATAAGCCCGAAAGGCGCTTTAGGGCTTATGCAGCTCATGCCCAGCACTGCTTCCAGCGAATGCTCTCTTTTCCTAGCAGAAGATTTAATGAATCCGAAAAAGAATATGGAATGCGGCACGAAATACTTCAAAAAAATGCTTGAAACATTCATAGCGTACACAGACAAAAAAGAAGATTTGCTCAGAATCGCTCTTGCGGGATATAACCATGGCCCTGACAATGTAAAGAATTTAATAAAACAGCCTACGGCCGCATGGGATGACATAGAGCAGAGCCTTCCCGCAGAAACGCAAAATTATGTAACTGCCGTGCTCTCGTGCAATGACTATTATTCAGAGCCGCAACTAGATGATAACTATCTTCCTCCCTCATCAGGGCAGACAATAACATATGACTGGCCAACCGAAAGCAGGAGCATTATAAAATGCATAGATGAAGAATGGCAGCATCATTTCGGCGCAGGCACAGACACATCCGCAGAAAAAGGGCATGAAGGCATTGACATAGAATATGCTGAAACAAAATCTGCGGATGTCAAATCAGTTTCTGACGGGACTGTAATCGATGTTCTTGACAGCTGCACAAAAGGCGATATACACTGCGGCGAGGGTTGGGGCAATTACATCAGGATAGAAAGCAATGACGCAGACAAAAAAATATTCAGGTATTCAGGCTTGGAAAACATAAAAGTCAGCAAAGGCGACAGCGTCATCAAAGAACAAATAATAGCAGAGATGGGCAACACAGGAAACAGCCGAATTTCTGCTGATAGCAAATACCTTCATTTCGGCATAAGGGATTCCAATGGAAATAGAATCGACCCCTGCACGCTTATGGATTGCAAACAGTCAACAAAAAAATCATGCCAGAATGTCATTGATTATGCAGATATGCAGGCAAACGAAAATTATGGCTGGCCCACAGGCAGCAGAAAGCTTGCTGGCTGCTTCAATGAAATAAGAGGGGATGAAACCCAAAAAGGAATTGATATAAGCTATGATTCATTGCTGCCAAAAAGCGAAAATAACATAATATGGAATTCATCCTCAAAGGGCACTGTAAAAAAGATTGCGAATAATTGTGAATCGGGTGATGAAAAATGCAACAACGGATACGGCAATTATGTTGAGATAGAAAACAGCGGCAGGATTTTCAGGTATGCCCATCTCGGCACGATAATGGCTGCTGAAAATACCGATGTATCAGAAGGGGATATTATAGCAGAAATGGGCAGCATAGACGGCAAAAAACACTTCCGCTTAGAAATAGAGAAAAACGGCAAGAAAATCGACCCGTGTCTGCTGATAGATTGCAGGCAGTCAACAAAGCTGTTCTGCCAGCCAGACACAGATTATTCAGCATACAAAAACTTATACTATTATTATAATGAAGAAGAGAATTACTTCACTCAAAGGCCGATAGAGCTGAGGTTTAAGGTGGAAGACTATCTGCCTGTGCTGGACTGCTATGACCGCCCAAAGCAATTTTTTCCAGTGGAGCCGGGCATAAGGCTGTTCTCATGGAACAAGCCCGGAGACATGGCTTGCTGCGGCGGCAATCTATGGACATGCGACATGAATGAAAATGAATTACCGAAACTTGATAAAGAATATTATATAGAAAATGGGAAATACCTTAATGAAATCGCTGAAAATATGGGAGAAAAAGGCATAGGCTGCAAAAATGCTCTTGGCGAAAGGTTTCCTGAAATGAAAACCAAAGTATTATGCCAAAACGGGGTATTTTGCATTGAACAAAACGGCGTTTGCCAATAGAATCAAAAAGCTGATAGGTTTTTATACTGGCCTGAAAATATAATTATCATGAACCCGAAAGGCGTGTCGCTGTCAATAGAAACCATCATAGTGCTTATTCTTGCGATAAGCGTCCTGGGCGTGCTGCTTTTTTATTTCAACAAGGAAGCATCATCTACGCAGTCGGTGACATCGATGATGAGGGAAATCACAAACAGATGCTCTGATTACATCAGGCTTGACCCCGGGTGCAGCGGAAAATATGCAGGATATGGGGACGAAAAAAAGAGCAATGAAGCTGAGGCCAAAAAAATAAAAGATGGAATTATAGTCATATGCAAAAGGTTTTCTAAAGCAACGGAAAAATACCCAAAATGCCAGGAAAGCGGCAAAGACGATGAATGCTTTAGGCAGTGCTGCCCGTTCTGTTATTAAGGCTTTTTAAATTTTCTCATTATCTATATTGCCATTGATAGGGGAGGTATTTCAGCATGACAGAGAAAGCAAAAGACAATACTGTCTTTATCGGAAAGAAGCCCACTATGGCTTATGTCCTTGCAGCAATGACACAGTTCAGCAACGGGCAGCAAGACATACAGATAAAGGCAAGGGGCAGGTCTATAAGCAAGGCAGTCGATGTGGCAGAAATAGTGAGAAACAGGTTTGTCCAGAGCACGAAGGTAGACAGTATCAAAATCGGCACAGAGACGCTAGAAAACGAGAGAAAAGAAAAAATGAATGTTTCAACAATAGAAATTACATTGAAAAAATGACATCCCTGATGTCAATTCGAATTCATATCTGCCTTGAGGAATTCGAAAATAAATATTTTGATTTTTTATTTTTGTTTTTATTGATATTAATAGCTTATAAATATATGCAGCTTAATTAACTTCATGAAAAAAATATTCCTGATTTTAATCGCTATTTTTCTTATTTCTGGCTGCACGCAGCAGCAGGCAATAAAAGAAATAAGCATTCCTGGGCATGGTAATACTATCTATACATTCAACAATGACATAAGAGACACATTAAAAATGAATGTATCCGAGCCAGAAAAAATAAGGTCTATGTTCTATAGCGGAAAAATGAGCGTGGTTTTTGACGGCTCCAACAACCAGGAAAATGCATACTATAAGGCAATTCTTGTTGATATGGGCAAAATACCCACATATCTGGCATTTGAAGGCAGACTAATAAAATTCCAGTATTATTATTTTATTGGCGATGAATGGCATAATGAGACGGATGAAATCATACAAAAGCCTAATTTTACAGAGCCTGTTTTGTGGCTTGGTGTGAGCAATGAAACAGAAATAGAAATAAAAGATAATATTGTATATCTCAAAGGCAGAGACCTTTCAGGGCTTCGAATTGCCGGCGATCGTCTGGCTTTAGCTGTTTTTGGCATAAACAAAATAGAAGACATTGAAAAGACTTAGGAAGATTGTATTCAAAAGCTATATGATGATTTTCGTCGGCGGGATTAGCATCAAATGATGCTAATCCCTACAGCTAGCTATACCATCCATAGATGGTATAGCTCACGACGAAAATCATACGAAGATTGAATACAATTCCTTAGGAAAGGCTTGGAATTATTGATATAATGTAATTGTTGAACGTCACAGACAAAATAATCATAAGGGCAACTATAGCCAGAATGCTTATTATTGCAGGCCTATTTCCAAGCTTAAGCCTCGTTTTTATTCCTATGGCAAGAAAAGCGAGGCTCCAGAGAATTGTTATAGCCTGTATCACTGAAAAAGGTATCCAGCCAAAGAGCATTACAGGCGTTGTAGAATAGGCAAGTATACATATCACTTCAGCAAGCTTTCCATTCATTTTTTTGGTTTCTTGCATCAAAAGAAGCAGAAAAACAAGCACAGCAAGCAGGAAAAATCCAGCCAGCAGCGAGAAATAGTTTATTATTACCGACTCTATAGGCCCTGCCTTGGGAATATATTCAGTGATTCCTGCTCTTATTGACAGCTCATTCAAAACAATGAAAACAGAAAGCATCGCGAGAAAATATTTTACAGATGACGATAAATTGGGCTTCATTTTCCTGAAAAATTCATGCGGCTCATCTAGAAGTATTTTAGGTCTTTTCATAGGAAACCCCGATTAGCAGATTTCTGCGATTATAAACATAATCCACCACATATCATATTAGTGGATTTGTTTATACAGGAATACCACTTCTATTATACAATGTTTCGAAACAGTGGTATTCCAAGTATAAATCTATTTACAATCAACATCTCTCATGCACAAATTTTTCGAGCACAAGGCGGATATAGGGATAATAGGTTATGGAACTTCGCTAGAAGAAGCCTTTGCCGAAGGCGCCAAAGCCATGTTTGAAGTCATGGTTGATATAAAAAAGGTGAAAAAGACGAAAGCTGTAAAAATAAAATGCGAGGCATCAAACAATGAAGAACTTTTTGTCGAGTTCCTCAACAAGCTGCTCTATGAAAAAGACGTGAAACAAATGGCTTTCTGCGATTTTCATGTCAAGATAAAAGGCAATAAATTAACGGCAACTGCCTATGGCGAAAAGTTTGATGCGATAAAGCACAAAGTAAAAACAGAGGTAAAGGCAGCGACCTACTCACAATTAAAGATAGAAAAAAAAGGCAATAAATATTATGCGCAGTGCGTTGTGGATGTTTAAAACTTTATCTCGAATCCGTAAAAAGAATGAAAGGTGTCAGGAAATGGCTAGAAAAAAGGTAAATGTTTCATATGACTTCGAAGAGGATATACTGCATTTCTTTAGCGGAGATAAGGTAAAGGATAGCATAGAAATAGATGACTTTGTGTTTGACATATCGCATGACGAGCATATTGTCGGCTGGCAGATTAATAATGCCTCTAAATTCCTTAGTTCATACTATGGCAGCAGGATAACAAAAGAGTTTCTTTCCAACATAAAAGATGGTTACATAAGCAACATACTATCAAAAGAGCTTGTTTTTGTAAAAATAGTTTTCTTCGCGATGAAAAACAAGGTTAGGGAAGAAATGGAGCTTGTTTCCAACATACCGCAAATCGCTGTTGCGTGATTTAAAAAATCAGTCTTTTTAA
>DATDUE010000041.1:0-4396 GCA_035290505.1 archaeon
TTTTAAAAAGATTAGTATGATACCTGACAAAAAAATCATAAAGAACTGGGCAAAAGATGTTAAAGTAATTAAGGGATTTGGCGATGACGGAAAAAAATATATTGCATTTACCTGCGCAAGCCACGGGTGCTGTAACATAATTGAAGAATATGAAATCAAGCATAAAGTTAAAGATGGTGATAATACTAAAGGCAAAATCAGGTGCTGCTTATGCAAAACCTATAATACGATAAGCTATTGATGAGCTATTTCATCCCAATCAGTTTTCCAATTCCGCCGAACAAGTCAGAAAAGAACTTTGCTATGCCGCCGAAAAATCCGCCGATAAAATCGGATTGTTTTTTTCCCTCATATACATAGATGCTTCCTGAATAAGAATATAAGGCATCGCCGGCTGCGGAAACCGTTATTTTCCTGTTGCCCGCTTTCGTTGCTGTGATGTTGAACTCAAGATATTTTATTTCTTCCTTATCGAGAGTTACTTCTTTTTCAAGGTTTGTTTCATCCATTATTAACGAAACTTTGGCATTTTTTCTTTGTCCGAATATATTCTGCACGCCCGCTTTTACAATGAACGAGCCGCCAAGCGTTATATTTTTCGGCACTTCCGCATTGACCAGAAATTCTTTTTTCTCGACAATGCTCACTTCCTTCGTTGACATTGAGTTGCCTGAGTAAAGATAGAATGTATATTTGCCCGGCCTGCTTATTGATAGTTTCCATGTTTTTTCTTTGCTTTCGCCAAAATTCGGGGAGAAAAATGCAAATTCATTTTCTGCTGTTGCGACAATCTCAAATTCCTCATTTATAGCAGCAGACGAAGGTCCGGAAATAAAAACATCGCTCACTTCCTTTGTTCCCGACACTTCTGTTTCAAACTGCATTTTTGTGCCTATCTGGTCATATACAATAAGCGGGCATACATAATTATTTTTTTCTCCAAGAGGTCTGTAAATCCAGTAGATGTCTTTTTCATTGCAGAGCCATACATTCCTTTCCTCATCAAAGACTTCAATCACCTTGTTGCTGCTGCTGTCAACGCACGAGCTTGCTCTCAGCGATGTTATGGTGCATTCGCCTTTTGCTTTTATGGTGGCTTTGATAAAACCAAAATTATTTGCCGCTATTTCGCTGCTGCCATTGACAGAAATCTCTGTTATATTTTTTGACTCATAACTTAAAATTTCTGTCTTGTCAAACTGCAATTCATTAATGCCTTCTCTTTTCCATTCTATATTACTGCCGGGCGCGCCGCGATATGCCAACAGTTCTGACTGGCTGTCATCCAGAAGCACAGCTGTCTTGATATGTGTTGCGTCTATGTAGCCGCCCTGAAGCCATGTGGGGTCAAACGATACCCATATTTCATTATTTTTATCATCCAAAACAAGCACCTCAACCCATGTATGCCCTATCATTGCCTTGTCGTTCTGCGAATATGCATAGCCGACAACATAGCGTGTAGGTATTCCTTTGGCACGCAGCATTGCTGTGAACAGGTTTGCATGCTCCACACAGACGCCTTTTCTATTTTGCAGCACCCAGTCGCTGGATTTTCTCTGGCCGGCAAAAGAAATATCGTAATCGACATAGTCATAAACAAACTTTGCCATCTCAGCAATGCCCTCAAGAGTTTTTTCATATGGGTATGCAATCTCTCTTATTTTGTCTGTTATAACAATGGTATCGGTTTCTTTCAGGTATTGCTGATTATTGCCAATTTTATAATTTCCTGCTGGCAGATGCTTTGCATTATTTTTCACATTTGTTTCTATCTTGTAGTTTACGGTGCCTGTTGGCCTGCTCCATTCCAAAAGTATTTTCTTATTATTGAACTCATCGTAAAAATAGCCCCACCTGTCGGCGCCCGTGACATCTATGCTTTGCACGCCTTCCTGCGGAATGAATATGGAAAGGTTTGCGCTTTCCATGCTGCCTGTTATTATGAGGGAGCCGCTTTGCGTTATTTTTGCTGTTATGCTTTCTATGGATTTTGCATTAAAGTCCGAACTGGCAAGAGCTGCGCCAGACAGAAACAAAACTATGACAAAAATTTTTTTCAAGTTCATGCATATAATTGTTAAAATGCTTTTTTATAGATTAATCCGATTGTAATTGTTATGGATATCAGCGAAATCTGGATTGAAAAATACAGGCCAAAGATGCTCAGCGAAATTGCCGGACAGAAATTTATAATTGAGAGATTATCCGCATTTGTGAAAAGCAAAAACCTGCCGCATTGCCTTTTTTCAGGTCCGGCTGGCTGCGGAAAAACAACAGCCGCTTTGTGCATTGCCAATGAATTGTATGGTAATGCAGTCAAAGCCAATTTTCTGGAGCTTAATGCCAGCGATGAAAGAGGTATTGACACGATAAGAATCAAGGTGAAAGACTTTGCCAGGACAATACCTTTGGATAAATCATTCAAGATAATCTACCTTGACGAGGCGGATTCGCTGACAAAAGACGCCCAGCACGCGCTCCGCAGGACAATGGAAAGGTACAGCAATATAGCACGCTTTATTCTCAGCTGCAACTATTCGTCAAAAATAATAATTCCTATCCAGAGCAGGACAGCTGTTTTCCGCTTCACGCAACTAAAGGAAAGTGAAGTAATAGTATTTTTGAAAGGGATAGCAAAAAATGAGAATTTGACTGTTGATGACGATGCATTCAAATCTATTTTTTATCTTTCCGAAGGCGATATGAGAAAGGCAATAAACATACTTCAGATGGCGGCGATAACAGAAAAAGCAATAACAGCCGATGTTGTTTACAATGTGATGAGCACAGCAGAGCCTATGGCAGTAAAAGATATGCTTTTATTTGCTGTGAATGGTAACTTTCGTTCTGCCAGAGAGAAGCTGCTTGACATGATGCTTGCCAACGGCTTGTCAGGCGAGGATATCATAAAAGAGATGCACAACCAGATTTTTACTTTGCAGACAGATGACATAAAAAAGCTGCAGATGCTTGAACGAATAGGCGAATACGAGCACAGGATAAGCAGCGGCAGCAATACAAGAATACAATTAGAGGCATTGCTTGCCCAGATAGCGCTGATAGGCGTAAAGAAAGAATAAAAACAAATCCCTTTCTTGTAAGAAAGGTCTTTGTATGTCCTAAAGAACAAATATTTAATATTACTGATAAAAATAAAAAATAAGCCGAGGTAGCTCAGTAAGCCCCTTTTCTTTGTAAAGAAAAGGCCCTTGGGTTCAAAAGAAACAAGTGGCTATTGCAAATATTAAAGGAGCTTGTGAATTGGTAGAGCGCTACGCTCATAGTCATATATGAGCTTTGAGCATCATGCTATGAAAAAGAAACGTAGAGGTCGTGGGTTCGATACCCATCCTCGGCATTAATAACAACTAAAATCACCATTAAAAACCCAGAAATCAATATATATACTGATAAATATGGTAACCAAAAAATATGAGTACGACTGGGAACTTACCTGTATGGGCTGCAAGGAAAAATACTTCAAGATAAGAGGGAAAAAAGGAAAGAGCATTCTTGCAAAGTGCAAAAGCTGCGGCAAGGTAATGAACGTCAAGACCATGAAAGTCAAACACGTCAAGAAGTAGGCCCTGCCAAACTAGCCAAAATGATTAGAGGAAGGAATAGGCTTAGAACCCTCGGCATTTAAATCAATTCCAATTTTAATTACATCATGAAAAAAATAACAATATCCCCGTCGCTTCTCGAATACGAGCATGATATAAAAGGCTCGATGGAAAAAATAAGGGAAATTCTTTCCTGCGGCATTGAATACCTGCACATAGACATAATGAGAAAGCCGTTCACGCAAAAAAATGCTTTCAGTGAAAAGGCAATAGAAATGCTTTACAGGGAATTTCATAATGAAGCAAATTTTGACTTTCATCTGATGGTTTCCAATCCTGGCGGGCTGATAGCATATCTCAATAAAATGGTGCGCAATTCAGACAAAGAAAATACATATATAACAATCCACAGGGAAGCTTACCGAAAAGGATTGGGAATGTACGAAAGCAAGGACTATGATTTGCTGAATATATATGACAGCCATGTAAGGGAAATAAACGAAAAAACAGGTAAGCTGATAGAAAAGGCGTTAAAAACAATAAAGCATTATGGATTCAAAGCAGGCATCGCCCTTGAGCCGAATACATCAATAAAAAACATAACCGATGATATGGCTCATTACGCTGATTTAATTCTTCTGATGTCCGTCTGCTCAGGCGCAGGAAGCCAGCCATACAAAAAAGAAGTGACAGGCAAGGTAAAAGAAGCGAGGCATAAATACAAACATAAAGCCATACAGGTAGACGGCGGCATAAATGAAAAAACCATAGGCGAAGTCATTCATGCCGGCGCCAGCAACATTGTGATTGGTTCATACATCACAAAAGCA
>DATDUE010000042.1:0-7247 GCA_035290505.1 archaeon
CGACAGCAATTCTTCCTTTACGCCGTATTTTGTACGCAGCATTAATTTGTTGAAGGCATTAGCCGCTTCTTTGCTGCCCAGAATAATGGCGAATTCCTTTGCCGCGTAGAGCATCCACTCGGCGTTTTTTATTTTTGCATAGAGCTCTCCGGGCGCCACGCCGAATTTTTCCAGCAAAGCATTTTCACTGGCTTCATTCATCCATTCATTGAAAAATAATGATGTCTTGAATCTTTCAAGAAACAAATCATAGTCTATGTCCCATATGTCAGGAATGTCTTTTATCCCTGAATTCATCAGCTCGTTTTCCATCCAGTCCATGTCTTTTTTTCTTATTGAAATCAATGAATTCATTTCCCTGCATTCGTTTATTGCCATAATGCTTTCTATGCCTCTCCTTGCCATATTTTTTATTATTATGTTTGCCGACAGCGGGTCTATATACAATTCGCTGACGCGCCTTCCTAATTTTGTCGCAGACATAATTATATCGCCGTCAATATTGAAAGCAGGTATAAAATCCTCGGAGATGAATTTGCCTTTCTTTGATATTTCAATGAAATTAAAAGACTCCAATTCCCCTAATATTTTTTCTATCTTTTTCTTTATTTCTTTTATATCCTCATACTGGTAGGCAAAGAAAGTTTTGTCAAAAAAATTCATCAGGTCGCTTTTTTTGCTTATGCCGGAAGAAATTAATGCCAGTGTTTGTGTGCGTAAAATAGGCTCTGCTGATAATTTCGAATAAATTTTCTCCGGCTCGCCGTCTATGTAGCGGCTTTTCAGTTCGCCTGCCTCATTCAAGCTCTTTGCAATGAGTATTGCTTCGCCCTCTTTGTCGTATTTCGGCCGGCCGGCACGCCCCATCATCTGGTGGACTTCAAAAACAGGAATATATTCATAGCCGTAAGAGCCATATCGCTTTGCATCCCTTATGAGCACTCTCCACGCAGGCAGGTTCATGCCAAAAGCGAGCGTAGGTGTTGCTGTTATGAATTTTATAGTGCCTGCGCGGAATGCGTCTTCCACGAGCTTTCTTTGTTTTGCAATCAAGCCTGCGTGATGGAAAGCGACTCCGCTTTTTATTGTTCCTGCCAAACGCGTGCACTGCTTTGTAGGGATATCCAATGCCTTTTCCACGCTTTTTGAAAGCTTTGCCAGCTCTACTTTTTCTTCTGCATTAAGAACATTTACTGTATGCTTTGCCAGCTTTTCTGCGTGCGCTTCTGCGCCGCGGCGGGTTGAGACAAAAACAAGCGCCTGCTTTTTTCTTTTCAGCGTATCTCTTATGAGATGCCCTTCCTCAAGGCCTGAAAAAATAACAGGCTCCTTCTCGGAAAAATCAATTATGCAGCTATTTTCATCAGGGTAAAAAACCCCTTTATCAAGCCTTATGGGTCGGTAATCGCTTTTTATCAGCTCAGCGCCGAGCCAGTCGGCAATTTCTTCTGAATTTTTTATTGTTGCAGACAGCGCAATCAGCTGGCTGTTTGTTGTATGCATCAGTCTTGTCAGGACAATTTCCAGCACAGGACCTCGCGATGCGTCATCCAAAAGGTGAATTTCATCGGCTATTATGAGGCTGATATTCTTAATCCAGTTTGGGCTATGCCTTAGAATTGAGTCCATTTTCTCGTTGCTGGCTATTATCAAATCATAGTTTCCGAGCCAGTCGTCGCCTGAATCATAGTCACCAGTAGAAACAGCAACCCTCATTCCAATCTTCTTGTATTTTGCAAAGTCTTCATATTTTTCTGATGCAAGCGCCTTCAGAGGCAGTAAATACACAGATTTTCCGCCTTCAAGAAAATTTTTTATGATGGCCAATTCTGCTATCAATGTCTTGCCGCTGGCTGTCTGTGCCGCCACAACCATGTTTTTTTTCTCAAACAGGCCATTTTTTATGGCATCAATCTGCGGCGGATTTAATTTCTCAATGCCGCTTTCCTTCAGAAGAGAAATAACCTTTTCTGGCAGCGTTAATTTTTCTATGAGCATAGGCTAATGATTGGGAGAAAGAAATAAATACAATCACCTGTCTTTTTTCTGACCAAATCCTCTAAAAAACTGCTCTGCTTTTTGCCCTGTTTCCTGAATGCCTTTGCCGATGCCCTGAACAGCTTTTCCGACATCCTGCGCTGCTCTTCCGCCAACTTCTTTACCAATTCTTTCCATCTGGCCAGCCTGATTCCAATTTCTTTCTGTTGATTCTTCCCTTCTTCTTTCTTCTGTCCAGTTCTGGTATGTTTGCGCATCCATGACGGTTTCTTTATGGCCGCCGCCAAAACCAAGGCCTTCTTTTGCAACGTATTGTTCTGACTTTTCCGGCGGGCTTTCCCACCTTCCTATAGGATTGCCGAATGAATCCTTGTAGACGTCTTCCTGCCCAGCGAACTGTTTTTTCATGTTGCTTGGCACATTCCGCCATTTTTCACCTTCTTTCTTCCAGCCCCACGGCTGCTCGTCTGTGTAAAATTTTGTGCCGTCCGGGGCGATTCCAGAAGGGCCGTAGGACATAATCTGCCTTTCCATGTCGCTGTAGTTATGCTGCATCTGATATTGCACAAAGCCGCTCATCACCCTTTCCATGAGGAAGCCTTTTGCCAGCGTGCCGACAGGGTCTGTGACAAGGCCGGAAACAAATACCAGCTGATTGAGCGTCTTTTCCTCGTTTCCGTCTACAATATTTATTGATTTCATTGCCTCTGTCATTATATCTGTTCCGCATCTGAACTGCAAAGAATACAGCAGCTCTGTCTTGGTTTTTGCATCCAACGACCCGTCGCCGATAATCCTGAAAACGTCGGAAGAGACAAGTTCTATTGCAAGCTTCATTCCCTTTTCATAGTAAGGCGAGTTGGACAGGAATGACTGCACATCGCTATAAGAACGGTTTTTTATGTCCCTAATGCGCAGGATATTATCGTCTTCATAATTTATGCTGGAGCAGTATGCAAAATCTCTCTGGAATGTTTCCAGCGTGTTTGTGGGGTTAGAGCCATTCATTAAAGAATAAATTGCGAATTTTTCTATCTCATCAATGGATTTTTCATGCTCACCCTTTTCACACAGCGTTAGTGCTCTGCTATAATAAAAATCAGGCTCAATTTCAACATATCTTATTTTCGGCACTTCTTTTTTTGCTTTTGTTTCATTTCTCGGCTTATGATATTCTATTTTCTCCGGTTCGCGGTGCGTTGTATTTTGCCCGTTTTTCGCAAGAAAATATATTACTGTATTAACTGCTAAAAATGCGCCACCAATAGCAACATATTCTTTTATATTCATTTTATTTCTTCCTCTTTACAAGATAATCTGCAAAAAATATAAGAATTTTCCCGAGCTTGGGCGGCATGCCTTCTGTCGTCTTCTTTGCCTTTTTTATGAGCTCTTCTGCCTTTTTTCTTGCATATTTAATCGAGCCGTATTTTTCAAAAAGGCTTTTGACATAGAGCACTTCGGCATTGGTTGTGCTTTCAGGAGATTTATTGAGAATTTTTATCAGCTTTTCCTTTTCATCTTTGCTGCATTTTTTCATGCAGTGGATAGCCAGCAAGCTTCTTTTTCCTTCCTTGATGTCGCGACCTATCTCGCCGCGGCCTTTGCCGCTTGTCAAGTCAAGAATATCATCAGCTATCTGGAATGCCGGGCCTGCGCGCATGCCAAACTCTATTATTTTCTTTATTGTTTTTTCCGATGCGCCAGCGACAATAGCGCCGCCGGTAATCGGAACGGTCATATAATATGCTGTCTTGCCTGTCACCATTTCCATGTATTCTTTTTCCGTGGGATTGTCATTGCCGCGCAAATTCATGTCCATTGCCTGGCCCTCGGCTGTTTTTATTGCCGTATCTGTCATGGTTTTTATCAGGCGGAAAATCGTTTTTTCTTTGAGGTCTGAAGACAAAATCAGCTCAAACACTTTTTGTGCCATTAAATCCCCGGCATTGATGCCATGACCAAGCCCGAACTTCACCCAGACAGCCGGCTTATCTCTTCTTACGCGGTCGCCGTCCTCGATATCATCATGAATTAATAGCCAGTTGTGCAAAACCTCACAGGCAGCTGCAAAAGGCACGACTTTTTTTGAGTTGCCGCCCAATGCCTCGCAGGTGGCTATGGCAAGCACAGGGCGAATGCGCTTACCGCCCGTACCCATATGATACCAGACAGCATCGTAGAGGTTTGTAATGCCTTTTTTCGGGAAAGCCTTTTTCAGTTCTTTATCTATGTAATGGCCTTTTTCAGCGAGGATTTTTTCAATGTCCATGAAAATAATCTGGAAATTAAGCTTTAAATTCATCAGGCGCACAATATTTTAATAATCGTATATTGTTACAAAATTACATATAATATGTTCGTTTGTACATAAGCTTTAAATATTTATTGTTACTTTATTACATATAATATGTTCAGGTGTACATAAAATATTAAGGTGTTTAAATGAAAATCGAGGAACACAAAAAGGCATTGGAAGAGCATGAGAGAAATATAAGGAGGTGCATTAACGAAGGCATTGAAGAAAACCAGAGAAACCTCGGCTACAATGTTTCGCAGGCAAGTATAGAATTGCTGTCCATATACCTTCTCAAAATAAGCCTAGTGCCTGTTTCTGTAAATTTCGACCACAGGATATTCAAAAACTCGGATTACATAAAAAAGAACTTTTCTTTTGATTTTGAAAATAAAGAAAAGATACTTGGCATTATGAGAAAAATAGAGGAAAAAAGAAATCTTCTTTGCTATGGAAAAAGAAAGCCGATAAAAGATGTGGAAGAAATGATAGAATTTTTTAATAATCTTAAAAAAATAATTGGTGTTGAAAATGAGTGATTTAATAGCTTATGCATCTTCATTTTGCTCATATCTCCTGGAGAATGAAAAGAATATACGGGCTGTAATACTTTTTGGCTCAGCTTCAAGAGGGAGCGCTGATAAGGAAAGCGATGTTGATATTTTCATAGATACAACATCAAAAAAAAATCATGATAAAATAAAAAAAATAATTGACAATTTTTACAATACACAAATATATAAATCATGGAACCTCAGAGGAATAAAAAATTCCATATCAGCAATAGCAGGTGATATAGAAAGCAATGAATGGAAAGATCTCAAGAGAAGCATTATAACAGATGGCATAATTCTTTTTGGAAAATATAAATCAACGCCCGAAAAATTAAAGCAATGCACGCTTTTTTCATATATAGACATAAAAGACGCCAAGAAAAGGGTTAATCTTTATAGGAAGCTTTTTGGCTATAAGCTTGGCAAAAAATACTATGAGGGCATTGTTATAAAATCAAATGGCTTAAGGCACGGCAGGGGCAGCTTTTCCGTTCCAATAGAGCATTACAAAGAAATTCGAGAAGTGTTCAGGGAAATGAAAGTAACTCCAAAAATAACTGAGATATGGCTCGATTCCTAACCTTTAAATTCATCAGGCGAATTTTAACAATATTTTTATGATACTCAGTAACATGTAATTATGAGACGGAGTAACGAAAGATTTATATAGCGTTAATCATTAACCAAAAGCTTTAAATATTAGCTCTATGTTAATTATTAACATGGTAGGCAATTTAGAAGAAAAGGCAAGGAATTACTATATTCTTGCTGTGATTGCAGAAACATTCGGCATGACATCCGAAGCAGCGACAAATTATTTCAAGGCATTGTTTGCTATAGATGATGCTGCTATAACAAGGATAGGAAAAGCCCCGAAAGATCACACGGAAAGATTTGAGGTGCTGAAGGCAAGCTTTCCAAATCTTTACAGAATAACAGACAGGCTGTTCAGCACGTACAGAAGGACATACACAAAAGACTTGGAAAAAGGCGAGGTTGCCCTTGTAAAAAAGCAGGTTGAGGAGGCGTTCAAATATGCAAAAATTGAATTACCAAAAAATGAAGAGATTAGAGGAAGAATTGAGGAAATTGCTAAAAAAGGAAAGTTTTCTGGTTGATATAATTTTGTTCGGCTCGGCTATGAAGTCAAAAGAAAGGCCCGGCGATATAGACGCCTGCGCTATATTCAGGGAAAAAAATTACGAAAAAATAGAAAACATTTTATACGAAATAACGAATATCGGAAAAAAGATGCAACTGAAACTTCACTGCGAGCCGCTTGTAATCGACAATATTTATAAAGAGCCTTTATATGCCAGCTTATTGCATGAAGGTTACAGCATCCATAACAGAAAGGCATTGAGGGAGATGCTCAAATTCGAGTCGTTTATCCTGCTGACATATTCACTAAAGGACAAAAAGCCGTCTGACAAGGTGAGGTTTTCCTATGCTTTATACGGCAGAAAGAAAGACGGCATTCTGCATAAAATTCACGGAAAAGAAGTTGGCAAAGGCACAGTTATGGTTCCAATAGATAAAATTGAGATAATAAGGGAATTATTCAGGCAATGGAATGTCAAATACACCGAACAGCGCGTTGTTCTTTTCAAGTAACCTTTAAATTCCTCAGGCGCATAATATTAATCTATGGCCAAGAAGGAAATAAAAAAAGACGATGTGCCGCGCGTCTCGTCAGGCATAACGGGTCTCGATGAGCTGATAGGCGGCGGGTTCGTGCCGAATGATGTTTACCTGATAACAGGCGGCACAGGCACGGGAAAAACACTGTTCTGCTGCCAGTTTCTGTGGGAAGGGCTGCAAAAGGGGGAAAAATGTATTTTCTTTTCTTTAGAGGAATTACCGCAGGATGTGATAGGCGACGCAGCGGCATTCGGCTGGGACTTCCAGAAATACATCGATTCAGGCCAGTGCCAGATAATCTACAAGGACCCATTTGAATTGATAGATGTCACCACAGAGGTCAAGGAGCAGATAGAGAAGCTCGGCGCAACGAGGATTGTTTTTGACTCCACGAGCATTTTTGGCATGGTCTTCAAGACGCCGCACGAGCTCAGGCAGAGGATGTATCAGTTAATCAGGACGCTAAAGACCGTTGACCATCATACGGTTGTCTTAATGACGGCGGAGATAGAGGAAGAAGCGAAAGGACTTTCACGCTTTGGCGTTGAAGAATTTGTGGCTGACGGGGTTATTGTGCTGTATTATGTTACAATTGGTGGAGAGTCTTTTGGGAATCTACAAATCAGAAAAATGAGAAGAACAAATCATGCACATGGCATATTTCCTACAAAAATAACAAAAAATGGTATAAATGTTGAAAATGAAAGTACTGTATTAATGAAGTGATTTCTATGGTTTTAGGATTATTAATGAAAATG
>DATDUE010000043.1:0-4735 GCA_035290505.1 archaeon
TGCCAAGATAATCTTTTTCGCTGTCTTTATATTTCAGGTAAACTTTATTTCCGTAAACTTCAGCAAAAATTTTTTCATTATCAAATTTCATATGTTTTTCTATAGGAAACTGATAATTATTGACTTTTGCTACAATCCCCGTTTCTTCATAAACCTCTCTTATGGCAGCATCAAGATAGTTTTCGTTTTCTTTTAAGCCGCCACCAGGTATGATTAATTCACCTGCTCTTTTTGGGTCATCCTCTTTACATCTTGTAGCTATTAACAATTCACCACCATTTCCGATGTCCCTTGTCACATAGCCCCAAGCGACTTTTTTCGGCATAGAAATCACAAAATTAATTTCTGCCCCAAAGTAATTACGTGCAGCGAGTCATTTTCATTCAAGTTATATGGGTTGCCGTTTATTATTCCATTTCTTCCCAGTTTTTTTATTATGTCAGATTCTGTATCAAAATAAGAATTTCTGAGATATGTTATTTTCTTTTCGGCAACATCATGCCCTTCTGACATGCACAAGTCCATTGTTTCTGGCTTGGCTTTTTTTAATTCATAATAGGCTATCCAGAATGGCATAAATCTTTCTGTTGCCCTAATGCCTTTTTTCATGTTTTCTTCTGTCGTTTTTATCGGATAGTTTGGCATGCTCAATACATTGGGAAATGCTTCAATGAATTTTTCATACATTTCCATTTTATTTATTTTTTTGTAGAATTCCCCAATAAAATAAGGATGAGTGGAGAATTCGTCGCACCAGTCGCCATCTGTGCTGAAGCCGCCGTTCCTGAGAAATGAATATGCAACCCTGTAATAATCCCTCTGGTCAGGCGTATGGTGGTTTGGCCCTGCCACGGCAGTCACAATGTCGAAGTCATCTTCTATAGGATATTTATACAAGCCCAAATCATTCGTGTTTGCTCCGTTGAAATTTATATTCATCTTCAGCAGCTTGTTCACCGCATCTTCGTAAGCCTTTTTTGCAGGCTCGGCTATGAAAAAAAACACGTATTTTTTCAATTCATCCGGAATATGCTTATAAATCACAGAAGTTGTCGTTCCCGGACCCTCGCCGATACTCATTATCTTTATCGGCTTTTTTTCTGAAATATCCTTTCTCTCGTCAGCTATGTATTTGACAAGCTCTGATATTATTCTTGCATTTTCTTCATTCAGCATCACAGGCGCGTCGCTGAGCCCAGCTTTTATTGAAGCCGCCGAAACATCGCTGACGCCTTTGTCGCGACACGAAGGCGACCATTCCTTTGTATACTGTTCCCTGCCCATTGCCTTCAGCTTGTTTTTTTCATCCTTTCCTTTATAAGAAATGCCCCAGTTATTTTTCCAGTAGTCAACAGGCGTTTTCAATACCTCAAAGTAAGGCATGAAGCCGTTATCGTTGAATTTCGGGACATATATTGACATTCGAACCACCACTTAATCATAAACCAATGCAAAAATAGTCAGTGAACCTTTTTTTATCTTTCAATACATGACCATTTTTTCCACGCGTTGCTACATAAGAGCCTGAGCAGCCGCAACCAGCAGTGTCTTTGTAGCCAAATATTTTTTTGCCATCCTCAAGATTTAGTTTTATGTTGCCATATTCCCTGCAACCTCTTTTCTTTACTTTTGATTGTTCAAGACCGGAAATCTTGCCATATTTTTCTACATATTTATGAATTTGTTCTCTTATTTCTTCACCATGAAACTTGCTCGGCTGAAATTCAAAAGAACACAAGTCATTTATTAACTCATCCGTTAATTGAATTTTTTTATTTGGCATAATAATCACTCGCAATATTTTCCTATTTCGCTGGGGAATTTCACTATTTCTATGAAAGGCCTCAGGTCATTTCCCTTAAGGATAGGTATTGATAATGAATTAAATTCCTTTCTATGCGCGTCAGTAGGATTGAAAGCAACCGCCAATCCGCCGTTTTCCATGACTTCTTTCATCGATTTTGCATTTGCGGAAGAGTCATCTATTAATACAGCCTCGCAAAGCGAATATCTACCTTTCATATGATTCTTGAAGGCATCAAACTTGCTGAATTTGCCTACCTTTCCTGTAAGCTTGATTTCATTATTATTCACCATATATTTCTTGAATTTCTTTTCAGTTCCGTTTTCTTCTATTATTGTTGGCACGCCCTCGCTATAGCGCATGCCAAGCTGCTTGGTTTTATAGCATACAAATGGCCATAAGCCATCGGAAAATGCAACCTGATACAGGCTGTTTTCTTTGAATATCCTGACAGCATCAAAAAGCCCGTCTGTGTAAGGAATTGAGTCTGCCATTTTCCTGACTTCTTTTATTGTCATGCCTTTCAGTAACGATTGCTTTCCTTCTATAGTCTGTTCTTTTGTTATTATAGAACTGTCGTCTTTCTTCATTTTGTACAAGAAGTCTGTCAGGCACTGCGCAAGCTCTTTTATTGTGATTATTTCTTTGCCGCCGTTATAACTGTCCTGCCAGTTCTTTACATCATCATAAGAAAACCATTTTTTTTCTACAAAGCCGTCTAAATACGACCTTGGGTCAGCCATGCTCTTTTCAGCGCAATGGCTCGTTGATATGCCTTTATACCAGACATTATCCACATCCCAGTTTATTAGTCCGATTGGCTTCATTACGATAACCTTAAAACTACTATAAAGTGATAACTTTTTAAACCTTTCGATTAAGGCTGTTTTTGATATTTAAATGTTGAAAAACTATTTAAGAAAATGCACATCTCCGCTCCCGGCAAGCTGATGCTCCCAGGCGAATGGGCTGTTCTTGAGGTAGGCAATCCGTGCATAGTTGCTGCTGTAAATAGGCGCAGCCATGCAAATATAGAAAAAAGCGATAAAATTCGCATTGTTTTGAAAGATTATGACATTGATTTGACCGCTTCTTACGACGGAAAGCAATTGATTTTCAAAAGCATTGACGAAAAGCAGAAAGAGAAGATAATTTTCATCAAGGGCGCCATAGAGGCAGCTCTCGCTTTTCTTGGAAAAAGCAGCGCTTTCAAGATAACCACACGGAATGACGACACGGAAATAATTGTTGATGGCCAGCAAAAAAAAATTGGCTTTGGCACGTCTGCGGCGGCAGTCGTAGCAGTCGTTTCTGCTATCCTCACTTTCAATGGCTTTGACATATCGCAAAGAAAAAACAAAGACATAATTTACAAATTGTCGGCAATAGCTCATTTCTTCGCGCAGGGCAAAGTCGGCTCTGCTTTTGACGTGGCTGCTTCCACTTATGGCGGCGCAGTTTTATACAGGCGCTTCGACTCAAAGTGGCTGTCAGAGGAAATGCAGAGTAAATCCGTTAAGGAAATAGCCGAGGAGCACTGGCCACATTTCTCGGCTGAGAATTTGCCAATTCCCGAAGGCTTTGTCATGCTCATCGGCTGGACAAAGGAATCAGCATCAACAAGCGCGATGATAAAGCAGATGGATGCTTTTAAAATCAGCGAAGCTGCCGAATATAAAAGAATTTACGATGAAATAGCTAATTTGTTAAAAGACCTTGTGCCTGCATGGCGGGTCGGCGAGGAAAAGGACATTTTCTATCTGATAAACAAAAATGAGCTGCTGCTCCGCGAACTCACGGAAAAATCAGGCGTGCCCATAGAGACAGCTGACTTGAGAAAGCTGTCTGAAATAGCCGCAAGGCATGGCGCAGGCAAATTATCAGGCGCGGGCGGAGGCGACTGCGGAATAGCTATATGCTTTTCAGAGGCAAATGCTGAAAAAATAAAGGAAGAATGGAAAAAGGCAGGATTGTATATTGTTGATGCCGAAATTGACGAAGAAGGCGTGAGGGCGGAAGCGTAACATTTATATAACTTTTGTTACAGTAATGTTACATATGTTACGAAAATGTGACGAAGAAAAATTAATGAAGCTTTTTTTCAGAAAGCCTACCTATGAGTTTCATTTAAGGGAACTCAGCAAAGAATTGAAATGGGGTCCAGGAAAGGTTGAAAGAATAATAAAAAAAATTGATAAAAGCCTGATTGTAGAAACAAGGAAAAAAAATCTCAGAATTTTCAAAGCTGACTACAATTCTGAAAATTTCAGGGAATGCAAGCTTTTGTGGAACATAAAAACAACAAAAGGATTTATTAAGAAAATGCCTTATTTCGAATGCGTAGTTATTTTTGGCTCTGCGTCAAAAGGCGAGGACATTGAAAGAAGCGACGTGGATTTGTGTGTTATAGGTAAGGAAAAGCATTTTTCTGTAAGGGAACTAGAAGAAAAAACTAATAGAAAGGTCAACATATTGTTTATTGACAATGCCTTAAAACTTAGAAAAAATAAAGAACTTTTAAATAATCTAATAAATGGCATTATAGTGAAAGGCTATTTCAAGGTGTTTTGATGGAATGGGAAGAATGTCTTAAAGAAAATATAGCAGTTCGCTCTTTTAAAGACAGAGAAAAAGCAAAAGCATTGGTAAAAACAGCAAAAGAAAGGATAGAGAATTATGCAAAAAGAATTTCTTTGGATGATATAAATGCGAGATTTGTTCTTAAAGAATATTACGAATCTTTATTGGAATCGATTCATGCCTTATTATCTACAAATGGCTATAAATGTTATAATCATGACTGCTCTATTTCATTTTTGAAGGAATTTTATGCAAAAATATTTTCACAAAGCGAGATAAAATTTCTTAACGATGTAAGAATGCTAAGAAACGATATAAAATATAAAGGAAAAATCATATCAAGAATAGAAG
>DATDUE010000044.1:0-3744 GCA_035290505.1 archaeon
AGGAATTCATGAAATCCGCAAGGAATAATTTAAAATTGCTTTTGCCTCTTCCCATCATTTTTTTGATGATCCTTATTTTCTCATTTTTTGATGCATCTTACAGCAGGATGCTTTTTCTTTTGGCTTTAGCCTCTTTGATGATGCCATTCTGGCTTTATGGCAGAATCATAGAAAAACAAGTCTTCAGGAAAAAGATACCTGTTTCAAAATTAAAAGTCGGTGATGTAATAGAAGATATGAAATGGATTGGTTTAACCGCAGAAGAAATAAAAGATATAAGCAAGAAGAAAAAATATGTTATCGTGAAAGAAGGCATACGATTCGTGCCGGCGTTTCCGATTGCCCTTGCCGTAACATTGATTTATGGCAATCTGCTTTATATGGTGATATTGTGAAAATAGACCTTCCAAAATCTGTGCTGATAGAGAAAGACGTGAGCAAAAAAATAGATGAATTTCTTCTAAATCTTAATCTCGGAAAAAAATGCGCTGTTTTTTGTGGCGAAGACCTGCAAAAGATTGTAAAAAATAAAATAAAAAAAATAAAATCAACAGAAATAGAAATCTTTTTGCCTGAATCAACAGAAAAAAAATCCATGGAAAATTGCGCAAAAAAAATAAAGAATTATGACTTTGTCATCGGCATTGGCGGCGGAAAGACAATAGACATTGCAAAATACTCGGCATTTCTTGCAGGAAAAAAATGGGTTGCATTTCCTACAATCCTCAGCCATGACGGAATAGTCTCTTCTCGAGCAGTTATCAATGAAAACGGGGCAAAAATTTCCGTTGATGCCGAAGAGCCATCAGCAATAATAGCTGACTTGGGCATAATAAAAAAAGCGCCCTATAGGAACCTTGCCGCAGGGTGCGGAGATCTGCTCTCAAATATTTCTGCTGTCGAGGACTGGAAAATTTCAAAAGAACACTATCACACGCTCGTGGGGGAATTATCGCTGCTTTCGGCAAAAGCAGTTATTGAGCATATCAATGATATAAAAAAGAAGAAATTTCATGGACTGGAAATAACGCTGTGGTCGCTTATCTGCTCGGGCTTTGCAATGAATATTTACAGCTCGTCGCGCCCCTGCTCGGGCAGCGAGCATAATTTCTCGCATGCATTAGATTTGCTGTTAGGTGAAAAAAATAAGCAGATTGGAACACGAAGTGTTTCTTTGCAGCCGCTTCATGGCGAGCAGGTGGCACTGGGCACGATAATTTCCGTTTACCTGCAGGGCGGCGACTGGAAAAGAATAAAAAATATAATGGAAAAATTCGGCCTGCCGACAAATGCAGAAGAAATGGAAATAAGCGATGAAGTTGCTGTAAAGGCTCTACACATGGCAAAAAACATGAGGAAAAGATACACCATATTGAACAAATATAATTTGAGCAAAGCAGAGTGCAGAAAAATACTGAAGAAGTGCGAAATTATATAAGATAGTAAAACGATATCTATTCATGCGAGGCATAACCCCTTTAATAGCGATTATCCTTCTTTTGATGATAACTATAGCAATTGCAGGCTTTGGATATGTTTTCTTTTCGGGAATTTCTGGCAAAGCAGGGGATGAAGCAGGCGAACAGATAGAGCAGAAGACTTACATATTGGGCGAAGACTTTGACATTGAAAACGTAAATAGCTATCAGGTTTACATAAGAAACCGCGGGAAATCTGTGCTACAAAAAGGCTCGCTTAATTTTTATTTCAAAAATACGCCTATAGATGTTGTCTCAGGGCAGGATACAATCCAGCCGCAGGATATTGGAATATTTCTGCTCAATGAAACAAAAATTTTAAGCATCGGAAATGAAGGCAGCCTTAAAGTTTCTTCTCTTGGCGCATCTGTTGAAAAAAATGTGATATTTGGCAAAGCCCAGCCACCGCAAGTATGGCAGCCGATAACTCAGGATTGCAAGGCAGGCTCTCTTTGTGACGACTTTAACAATTGTACAGTGAATGACATCTGCATACAGGACAATCTATGCGCAGGGGCTTTGAAAAACTGTGACGACGGAAACAAGTGCACGACAGACCTGTGCAGCCCGTCATCTGGCTGCATAAATGTGCCAATAACGCCATCATGCTGCGGAAATTCTGCAAAAGAATCCGGTGAAGAATGTGATGGCTTGACAACACAAACCTGCCAGGGCTTGGGTGTGGGCTATCTGGGCGGTGCTCTGTCATGCAACCCGCCAGGCGGCGCAAATGAATGCAAATATAATCTCACTTTATGCCATAAATGCGGCAATGTTAATATTGATTCAGGCGAAGTCTGCGACGGCTTAAATCTCGGGGCTTATACAGATTGCGCCAGCTACAACAGCATTTACACAAGCGGCTCACTGGGATGCTCTGCTGACTGCAAGACATTTGACATATCAGCGTGCACCACGCCAAAAATTGTTTATTTTGTTTCGCCTTCAGGAAGCGACTATAACTCATGCGAGCAGGCAAAAAGCCCGGGCACGGCAAAAAAGACAATAACATCAGCAATTACATGCGCAGCTGCTGGAAATTTTGTTGAAGTGGCTGACGGTATTTACCAAGAAACTATTATTATTGACAAGAAATATGGCATTGTAGGAAATCCAATAACAATCAAAGCCGCCCCGGGAACAAGACCCGTAATTACAGGTGATAACACAAGAGATTATGCGCTCAAAATGACATACAGCTCCTTTATTGTTATAGAAGGCTTTGAGTTAAGGGATGTAAAAAAATATGCAGCCGATATTTATACAACAACAAATTTTGCAATCAGAAACAACAAAATCACTGGCATCGGAGGAAAAGGCATTGCGGTTTTAAGCGCGAGCGATGCTGTCATAGAAAATAATATTGTAAACACCACGCCGCCTTCGGGAAAAAGTCTTGGAACAGGCATTGAAGGGAGCACTATAAGGAATTCTGTTGCTCGCGGAAATGTTGTGATAGGAAATTATACGATTTCCATTGATTTTTCCACCCGGTCGGATAACATGACTATTGAGCAGAACTGGATACAAAAAGGCAAAAGCAGCTCTGAGAATTCGGGGCTTGAGCTTAGGGGCTCTGACGGGGGAATCATAAGAAATAATGTGATAGAAGCCGAAGGGGCTGCCACAGGCATTATTATAAGGTCGACGGGTGACACCTGCATAAACGTGAGGGTAATCGGAAATACCGTGCACATGATCGGCGGCGGCATAGGAATAAAGCCATACGGGTGCGACAACCTATCGGTTATGAATAACATCGTATCAAGAAACGTCATGGGAGCAGACGGCATAGACGAAGCCACGGGCGAAGTCGGTCCATCTTTTGTTGATTATAATCTTATATACAACTTTGCTTCACCCATAACAAAAACAACATCATACCTTATAATTGGTTCACACAATAAAATAGGAGTCAACCCGCTTTATCAGGGCGGAGCCAAGCCATACCCTTATTACAGCATTCAGCAAAATTCGCCTGCTAAGGATGCTGGCGATTCGTCATTGGAAATAGGGCAGACAGACTTCTTAGGCAACTCGAGAATTCAGGGCAGTGGTGTTGACATAGGCGCGTTTGAAGTCGGATAGAATTATTTTTTCTTTATAGAATTAATTATCTCCTTCATACGCTGAAAATTATTTTCAATAGCCGTGCCTGTGACAATAATATCAGCGCCGGCTTTTACAGCTTTTTTTGCATCTTTTTTGTTCCTTATTCCGCCGCCAACAATGAGCGGAATGCTTATCGCTTTTTTTACTGCCCTTA